>NZ_JBSFEP010000017.1:0-188514 GCF_053594495.1 Streptomyces sp. NPDC001920 | reverse complement strand
GTACTCCGGCGTCTGTAGGAGGCCGGGCACCACCATCGGCGCGTACTCGCTGATCTCAGTTGCTAGCCGTTCCAACTCCACCACGTGCGCGAAGTACTCCGTATACGGCTGCTCCTTGATGAGCTTTCGCCAAAGGCGCTCGAAAATACCGTCGGTTTGCAGAGCCTCATCAATCCGCTGGGCTACATCGAGCTGAGGCTTTCGAATTGCCTGTTCGAACTGTCCGATGTATCCGCCGGAGACGAATACGCGGCAACCCAACTCCACTTGAGTGATACCCGCGTTCTCCCGCCGCCTCTTCAACTCCGCCCCGAAGAACTCCCAGGCCGCCTGACGTGAACCGTTGGCCACGGCCAACCCCCTTGCGCTGCACCGTACTTGTAGCGCCCATTCGGGGCACAGACTCCTGCTGAGTGTAGGCGTCGCAGGTCAGGATGGAGATGCAATGAGTGAAACCCAAATGGGAGGGGAGTGACGTGACGGCACGACACTCGGCGCGGTGCGTCGAAGAGGCGGAGGATGCGGTGAAGGAATTGCGGGCGGTGCTGGAGAAGGCAGGAATTACGCTCCCGACACTCCGGATCGACCCCGGAAGTCTTGCGCGTGAGGCGCCGTGCCCGCTCGTCGAATTGGGCCGCTGTTCCGTCGAGACCGTGCGGCGCCTCGCGGCGGTGCTGCGATGAAGCCACCGATCGGGGCGTACGTCGTCGACACCCGTTCGGGTCGGATCGGGGTCGTGATGGGGCACGAGGGGCCGTACGTGCAGCTGAGACCGTACGGGGGCGGCAAGGAGTGGGACGCCGACCCGTCGGTCGTACGCCACGCGACACCCGCCGAGCGGCTCCGCGCGGCGACCGCGTACGCCAACGCACGCAGCCGGGGTGAGGTTCCTTGACGTAGGGGCGAGCGCATAGGGTGCGGCGGCATGGCTTTGTGGAGATGGAGAAGGCGGGGCGTGAAGGCGGCCCGCCGCTACCCCGTGCCGCTCACCGTTCACCAGCTGTGGATGGTGTCGCTGAGCGCGCCGGTGAGCCGGGACAAGAGCGCCTCGCGGACCACGTTGTACCCGTACACCCGCATCGACGACGACAGCGCCCGGCGCTGGCTGGCCGACCAGTGGGAGATCACCTCGCGCGAGGAGCTGGTCGACCGGCTGGACGACCTGTCCCGCAGCGGCTACCGGGCGCGGGCGTACCGGGAGACCGGGGTCGCGCCGCTCGCCTGGGACGCCGCCCTGTACGTCGACATCGCCCGCCGGGGCTTCGCCTGCGGGCTGATCGGTGAGACCGACGCCTGGACGGCGCTGAAGAACATCGTGCCGGCGGTGGCGGGGACGTACGGCTCCTGGCGGGAGTACGCCGATCACTACCTGCTCGGGCGCAAGGTGTGGCGCGAGGGGCTGCGCGGCGCCGGAGACCCGGACCTGCCGGCGTCGCAGGCGGTCGCCGACGCGCATCTGCGGGCCCTCCTGGACCCGGCGAACCGCTCCAGCCCGTGGAACCTGGCCCCCTGGGAGGCCATCGGCCGCCCCGACCTGGCCCTGCCCAAGCTCGGGCGTACGAGAGAATGACCCTATGAGTCTGTTCCGCGACGACGGCATCGTCCTGCGCACCCAGAAGCTGGGTGAAGCGGACCGGATCATCACGCTCCTGACCCGTGGGCACGGCCGGGTGCGGGCCGTGGCACGCGGGGTGCGGCGGACCAAGTCCAAGTTCGGTGCGCGACTCGAACCCTTCTCCCACGTCGACGTGCAGTTCTTCGCGCGGGGGAGCGAGCTGGTGGGCCGCGGGCTGCCGCTGTGCACGCAGAGCGAGACCATCGCCCCGTACGGCGGCGGCATCGTCAGCGACTACGCCCGCTACACCGCCGGGACGGCCATGCTGGAGACCGCCGAGCGGTTCACCGACCACGAGGGCGAGCCGGCCGTCCAGCAGTACCTGCTCCTCGTCGGCGCCCTGCGCACCCTGGCCCGCGGTGAGCACGCCCCGCACCTCGTCCTCGACGCCTTCCTGCTGCGTTCGCTCGCCGTCAACGGCTACGCCCCCAGCTTCAGCGACTGCGCGAAGTGCGGGATGCCCGGACCGAACCGCTTCTTCTCGGTCGCCTCCGGGGGCTCCGTATGCGTCGACTGCCGGGTGCCCGGTAGCGTCGTACCGTCGCCGCAGACCCTGGAACTGCTCGCCGCGCTGCTTACGGGAGACTGGGCGACGGCGGACGCCTGCGAGGCACGGTACGTCCGGGAGGGCAGCGGACTGGTCTCCGCCTACCTGCACTGGCATCTGGAACGCGGTCTGCGTTCGCTTCGGTACGTGGAAAAGTAAGGGAGACGAGAAGCACATGGTCGTACGCGGGTTCCTGGGGCGGCAGCGCCGCGAGTACCGGACGCCGGAGCCGCATCCGTCCGGTGCCCGCGCGCCGAAGCTCCCCGGAGAGCTGGTCCCCAACCATGTGGCGATCGTCATGGACGGGAACGGCCGCTGGGCGAAGGAGCGCGGACTGCCGCGCACCGAGGGCCACAAGGTCGGCGCCGAGCGGGTGCTGGACGTCCTTCAGGGCGCGATCGAGATGGGCGTGGGGGCGATCTCCCTGTACGCCTTCTCCACCGAGAACTGGAAGCGCTCGCCCGACGAGGTGCGCTTCCTGATGAACTTCAACCGTGACTTCATCCGCAAGACCCGCGACCAGCTCGACGAGCTGGGGATCCGGGTGCGCTGGGTCGGCCGGATGCCCAAGCTGTGGAAGTCGGTCGCCAAGGAACTCCAGGTCGCGCAGGAGCAGACCAAGGGCAACGACAGACTGACGCTGTACTTCTGCATGAACTACGGCGGGCGGGCCGAGATCGCGGACGCCGCGCAGGCGCTCGCTCAGGACGTGAAGGCCGGGCGGCTGGACCCGTCGAAGGTGAACGAGAAGACCTTCGCGAAGTACATGTACTACCCGGACATGCCGGACGTCGATCTCTTCCTGCGGCCCAGCGGCGAGCAGCGCACCTCCAACTACCTTCTCTGGCAGAGCGCTTACGCCGAGATGGTCTTCCAGGACGTCCTGTGGCCGGACTTCGACCGGCGCGACCTGTGGCGGGCGTGTGTCGAGTTCGCGTCCCGCGACCGCCGCTTCGGCGGCGCCATCCCGAACGAGGAACTGATGGCCATGGAAGGCAGGCAGGACGAGGACTGAACCGGTCGCGTGCGGGGCGGAATCGAACGCTAGGGTTCCGCCCATGGATCACCAGGGGCGGGACATCATCCAGGGCGCGGACGCCGTCGAGCTGGCCTACCGGCCGACACGCGCCGACATACGCCGGGGCATCCAGGTACGGGACCGCATCCGCAGGCTGACGCTGCTGCGGTGGGCCCTGACCGCGATGCTCGCCGCGTTCGCCGCGCTCGTCGCTCAAGACGGGGTGTGGGCCGCGCCGGCGGTGGTGCTCATCCTGCTGTGCGCACTCGTGGTCCTCGGCACGCCCTGGATCCAGGCCAACCAGGTGTTGCGGGCCGTCTCCTGGCAGGGCGAGTACCGCACCACGGTGACCGACGCCGGGATCACCACCGACACCGAGCACACCACGCTGGCCCAGCGCTGGTCGCTGTTCCGCGGCTACCGCGAGACACCTGAGCACATGGTGCTCCTCAGCCGCGACCCGAACATCCTGGTCCTTGAGGTCCTGCCCAAGCGGGGACTGCGCGGCGAGCAGGACGCGGACCGCCTGCGGGCCCTGCTGGAGCGCCACCTCACTCGCGTATGACGGTCCCTCGCGCCGTCCGTGGTGCCGCGGCGGCCGCCGTCTTCGCCTTCGCGGCGCTCGTCGTCGTCTTCGCGTTCGGCGGCACGATCGAGATGGAGTCGTTCCCGGGACCGCGGGAGAACCTCGCGCCCGTCGTCGTCGGCATGCTGGTGTTCGCGCTGCTGGTCACCGGCGGCGGGCTGGCGCTCGCCGGGCGACGGTCGTACACGGCGTGGGTGGTGGCCGCCGCCCTCGTGGCCCTCATGGGACTGCGGATGTGGACGCTGGCGCCGATGCTGCACTGCTGGTCGTACGACAGCGTGAGCCGTGACGACGACGGCGCCTACCGCTGTCTGAACCGCGGCGACATGCTCCCCTGAGCGCGCCGCCCCTCGCCCGGGGCCGAGTGATCAGCCGCCGGAGGCCGCGCACTCCGCGCACGTGCCGAAGATCTCCACCGTGTGGTCCACGTTCACATAGCCGTGCTCGGCGGCGATGGAGTCCGCCCACTTCTCCACGGCCGGGCCCTCGACCTCGACCGCCTTGCCGCAGACACGGCAGACGAGGTGGTGGTGGTGTTCGCCGGTCGAGCAGCGGCGGTAGACCGACTCGCCGTCGGACGTGCGCAGGACGTCGACCTCACCGGCGTCGGCGAGGGACTGGAGGGTGCGGTACACCGTCGTCAGCCCGACCGAGTCGCCCTTGTGCTTGAGCATGTCGTGGAGCTCCTGCGCGCTGCGGAACTCGTCGACCTCGTCGAGCGCCGCCGCCACGGCAGCCCGTTGCCGGGTGGCTCGGCCCTTCACGGGCGGTCCAGCGGTCGTCACCGGTTGCCTCCAAACGTCTGCGCCTTGCCGGGCCATTGTGCCAGCCCGAACTGCCGGCGGTCAGACGCCGACCTTCCCGTCGGTTCCCCTGCTGGCCGGAATCGCACACTCCGCCGGGTCGCCGACGGGTTCGGCGACGGCCATGGCGCGGGCCCTGCGGCGGGCCAGCGGGGCCGCCAGTGCCGTCAGCGCGAGGAACGCCCCGATGGTCAGCAGCACGATGGTCGCGCCGGGCGGAACGTCCTGGTAGTACGAGGTCACCGTGCCGCCGATGGTGACCGCGACGCCGATCGCGACGGCGATCGCGAACGTCGCCGCGAAGCTTCGGGTCAGCTGCTGGGCCGCCGCCACCGGGACCACCATCAGCGCGCTCACCAGCAGCAGCCCGACCACCCGCATCGCGACCGTGACCGTCACCGCCGCGGTGATCGCCGTCAGCAGGTTCAGGGCGCGGACCGGAAGGCCGGTGACCCTCGCGAACTCCTCGTCCTGGCTCACCGCGAACAGCTGACGGCGCAGACCGAGGGTGACCAACACCACGAACGCGGCGAGCAGACAGATCGCTGTCACGTCCGACTCGCTCACCGTCGACAGCGAGCCGAACAGGTACGAGGTCAGGTTGGCGTTGGAGCCGGACGGCGCGAGGTTGATGAACATCACACCGCCGGCCATGCCGCCGTAGAAGAGCATCGCGAGGGCGATGTCACCGCGGGTGCGGCCGTACCAGCGGATCAGCTCCATCAGGACGGCGCCGAGCACCGAGACCAGCGTCGCCATCCACACCGGCGACCACGACAGCAGGAAGCCGAGACCCACGCCCGTCATGGCGACATGGCCGATTCCGTCGCCCATCAGGGCCTGGCGGCGCTGGACGAGGTAGATGCCGACGGCGGGCGCGGTGATGCCGACCAGGACGGCGGCGAGCAGCGCCCGCTGCATGAAGTCGTAGTTGAGGAAGTCCATCAGCTCAGCAGCCCCGTCCGGATCGGTTCGGCGTCGTGAGCCGCGTGCGGGTGTACGTGGTCGTGGCCGGGCAGGGCGTGCTGTCCGACGGCCTTCGGCGGCGGGCCGTCGTGCAGCACGCAGCCGTCGCGCAGGACGACCGCCCGGTCGATCAGCGGCTCCAACGGGCCCAGTTCGTGCAGGACGAGCAGGACCGTGGCGCCCCGGGAGACCTGCTCCCTGAGCGTCGTCGCGAGCACCTCCTGGCTGGCGAGGTCCACACCGGCCATCGGCTCGTCCATGATCAGCAGCTCGGGCTCGGGCGCCAGCGCGCGGGCGATGAGCACCCGCTGGTGCTGGCCGCCGGAGAGGGCGCTCACCGAGTCCTTCGCCCGGTCCGCCATGCCGACCAGGTCCAGGGCACGCCGTACGGCCTCGTGGTCGGCCTTGCGGAAGACGCCGAAGCGGGTGCGCGACAGGCGGCCCGAGGAGACGACCTCGCCCACCGTGGCGGGCACACCTCCCGCGGCCGTGGTGCGCTGGGGGACGTAGCCCACGCGATGCCAGTCGCGGAAGCGGCGCCGGGCCGTGCCGAACAGCTCGATCTCGCCGGCGCTGACCGGGACCTGGCCGATGATGCTGCGCACGGCCGTCGACTTGCCGGAGCCGTTGGCGCCGAGCAGCGCGACGACCTCACCGCGGCTCACGGTGAGGTCGATGCCGCGCAGGACGGGACGCGAGCCCAGCTCGGCGCGGATGCCGCGCAGGGATATGACGGGCTTGACGGGCTCGCTCATGCCGTCCTCCGTAGGGTGTCGCTCACTTGGCTCCCAGGGCCGTCTTCAGGGCCGCGAGGTTGGCCCGCATGACCTCGAAGTAGTCGTCGCCCTTGGACTTGTCGGTGATGCCCTCGAGCGGGTCGAGGACGTCCGTCTTGAGGCCCGCGTCGGCGGCGAGGGTCTTCGCGGTCTTGTCGGACACCAGTGTCTCGTAGAACACGGTGGTGACGCCGTCGGCCTTGGCCTCCTGCTGGAGTTCCCTGATGCGGGCCGGGCTGGGCTCGCTCTCCGGGTCGAGGCCGGAGATGGCCTCCTGGGTCAGGCCGTAGCGCTCGGCGAGGTAGGTGAAGGCGGCGTGGTTGGTGAAGAAGACCTTGCTCCTGGTGTTCTTCAGGCCGTCCGCGAACTCGGTGTCGAGGGCGTCGAGCTTCTTGACCAGGGCCTCGGTGTTCTTCTTGTAGTCGGCCGCGTGGTCCGGGTCCGCCTTCTCGAAGGCAGCGCCGACCCCCTTGGCGACCTCGGCGTACTTCACCGGGTCCAGCCAGACGTGCGGGTCGCGGGCGTGCTCCTCCTCCTCGGAGTGCTCCTCCTCGCCCTCGTGCGCGTGGCCCTCCTCCAGGTTGCCGTGGTCCTCCAGCTTCGTCAGCGTGGCGGCGTCGATCCTGGTCTTCACGCCGGACTGGCCGACCGCCTCGTCGACGGCGGGCTGCAGACCCTTGAGGTAGAGGGCGGCGTCGGCGTCCTCGATCTGCGCCCGCTGCTGGGTGCTGATCTCCAGGTCGTGCGGTTCCTGGCCGGGTTCGGTCAGACTGGAGACCTCCACATGGTCGCCGCCGATCTGCTCCGCGAGGAAGGCCATCGGGTAGAACGACGCGACCACGTCGAACTTCTCCGTGTTGCCGGCCGCCGCGCTGTCGGACGAGCAGGCGGACAGGGTGCCGAGACCGAGGGCGGTCGCGGCCGCGATGGCAACCCCGGATATGTGGTGTCGTCGTACGTTCATGACACTCATTTTCAGCAAATATGGAAACCATTGTCAACAAAGTGAGCGACCGCCCACGGAGCGCTACGGAGAGCGCTACCGATTTGGTTGAGGGGGAGGCCCCGCCGGTACCCTGAAGCATTCGCTGTGAAGCGCCTCGCTTCGTCGCCCGTCGTCGTAATGAAGAGAGCACCGTGGCCGCCGACAAGATCGACACCATCGTCAGCCTGAGCAAGCGCCGTGGCTTCGTATTCCCGTGCAGTGAGATCTACGGCGGCCAGCGCGCCGCCTGGGACTACGGACCGCTGGGTGTCGAGCTCAAGGAGAACCTGAAGCGTCAGTGGTGGCGTTACATGGTGACGTCGCGCGAGGACGTGGTCGGTATCGACTCGTCCGTCATCCTGGCCCCCGAGGTCTGGGTCGCCTCCGGTCACGTCGCCACCTTCACGGACCCGCTCACCGAGTGCACCTCCTGCCACAAGCGGTTCCGCGCGGACCACCTGGAGGAGGCGTACGAGGCGAAGAAGGGCCACCTCCCCGAGAACGGCCTGGCCGACATCAACTGCCCGAACTGCGGCAACAAGGGCCAGTTCACCGAGCCCAAGCAGTTCTCGGGTCTTCTGTCCACCCACCTCGGCCCGACGCAGGACTCCGGCTCGATCGCGTACCTGCGCCCCGAGACCGCCCAGGGCATCTTCACCAACTTCGCCCAGGTGCAGGTCGCCTCGCGCAAGAAGCCCCCGTTCGGCATCGCGCAGATGGGCAAGTCCTTCCGCAACGAGATCACGCCCGGCAACTTCATCTTCCGCACCCGCGAGTTCGAGCAGATGGAGATGGAGTTCTTCGTCAAGCCGGGCGAGGACGAGAAGTGGCAGGAGTACTGGATGGAGCAGCGCTGGAACTGGTACACCGGCCTGGGCCTGCGCGAGGAGAACATGCGGTGGTACGAGCACCCGAAGGAGAAGCTCTCCCACTACTCCAAGCGCACCGCTGACATCGAGTACCGCTTCCAGTTCGGCGGCAACGAGTGGGGCGAGCTGGAGGGTGTCGCCAACCGCACCGACTACGACCTCGGCGCGCACTCCAAGTCCTCCGGCCAGGACCTCTCCTACTTCGACCAGGAGGCCGGCGAGCGCTGGACGCCGTACGTCATCGAGCCGGCGGCCGGTGTCGGGCGCGCGATGCTGGCGTTCCTGCTGGACGCGTACGTCGAGGACGAGGCGCCGAACGCCAAGGGCAAGATGGAGAAGCGGACGGTGCTGCGGCTCGACCACCGTCTGGCGCCGGTGAAGGTCGCGGTGCTCCCGCTGTCCCGCAACGCCGAGCTGTCCCCGAAGGCCAAGGGCCTCGCCCAGACGCTGCGCCAGAACTGGAACATCGAGTTCGACGACGCGGGCGCGATCGGGCGTCGCTACCGCCGCCAGGACGAGATCGGCACGCCGTTCTGCGTCACGGTCGACTTCGACACCCTCGACGACAACGCGGTGACCGTTCGCGAGCGGGACTCGATGAAGCAGGAGCGCGTCTCGCTGGACCAGATCGAGGGCTACCTGGCCAGCCGGCTGATCGGCGCCTAGTTTTCCTGCGGGCGGACACCGCCCGTAGCCCGTCGCACGGTTCCCCGTGCCCCTGAGGGGGTGCGGGGAATCTGCGTTTTCGCGCTCCGAGCGGGCGTGACGCTTGTCGCGGGGGGCGAGCACCGGGCAGTGGTCCTCCAGCGGGCTTTGCGATTGGCCCTGTCGCGCGGACCACGGCGGCAGCAGGGTGGCCCCATGAGTCTCGCCTTCCTCCTCACCACCCTCGTCGTGGTCGCCACTCCCGGCACCGGTGTCGTCTACACCCTGGCCGCCGGACTGGCCCGCGGGCGCCGCGCGAGTGTGCTCGCGGCGTTCGCCTGCACCCTGGGCATCGTGCCGCACATGCTGGCCACCGTCACGGGCGTGGCCGCGCTGCTGCACACGAGCGCGACCGCCTTCCAGGTCCTCAAGTACGCCGGTGTCGCCTACCTCCTGTACATGGCGTGGGCGACGCTCAGGGACCGCGAGGCGATCACCGTGGCGGCCGGGCCGAATACGCCCGTCCCCGCCCGCCGGGTCATCGTGCGGGGCGTGCTGATCAATCTCCTCAACCCGAAGCTGACGATCTTCTTCTTCGCCTTCCTGCCCCAGTTCGTGAACCCCGGCGAGGCGAACGCCCTGCCGCTGATGCTGCTGCTCGGTGCGGTCTTCATGCTGGCGACGTTCGTCGTCTTCGCCGTGTACGGCGTCCTCGCGGCATCGGTCCGCAGCCATGTCGTCTCCCGGCCGAGGGTGATGGCGTGGCTGCGCCGGAGCTTCGCGGGGTCGTTCCTGGCGCTGGGCGCGAAGCTGGCCCTCACCTCGCGGTGAGCCTGGACGGCCCCGCGGCGACCAGGGTCCCGACCGCGCGGACAAGTATGGACTGACAGATATTGAAATCTGTCAGCTGTTAGGGCAGGGTGGAGGGCATGACGATGAACACCCGAACCCTCGGAACCACCGGTCCCCGCGTCTCCGCCCTCGGTCTCGGCTGCATGGGCATGTCCGCGCTGTACGGCGACGCGGACCGGGCCGAGTCGATCGCCACCGTGCACGCCGCCCTGGAAGCGGGCGTGACCCTGCTGGACACCGGCGACTTCTACGGCATGGGCCACAACGAGATGCTGATCGGCGAGGCCCTGCGCACCGCGCCCGCTGAGCTGCGCGAGAAGGCGCTGGTCAGCGTGAAGTTCGGCGCGCTGCGCGGCCCGGACGGCGACTGGCTCGGCTACGACGGCCGCCCCGCCGCGGTGCACAACTTCGCCGCCTACTCCCTGCAGCGCCTCGGTGTCGACCACATCGACGTCTACCGGATCGCCCGGCTCGACCCCGACGTACCGATCGAGGAGACGGTCGGCGCGGTCGGCGAGCTGGTCCAGAAGGGGTACGTCAGGCATGTGGGCCTCAGCGAGGTCGGCGCCGAGACCATCCGCCGGGCCGCCGCCACCGCACCCGTCGCCGATGTGCAGATCGAGTACTCGCTGATCTCCCGCGGCATCGAGGAGTCCGTCCTGCCGGCCACCCGTGAGCTGGGCATCGCCGTCACCGCGTACGGCGTTCTGTCCCGCGGTCTGATCTCCGGCCACTTCACCCCCGACCGGCAGCTCGCCGCGAACGACTTCCGCGCCCACTCGCCCCGCTTCCAGGGCGAGAACCTCCGGCACAACCTGAACCTGGTCGAGGCGCTGCGGAAGATCGCCGAGCGCAAGGGCGTCACCGTCGCCCAGATCGCCATCGCCTGGGTGCTCTCCCGTGGCGAGGACATCGTGCCGCTCGTCGGCGCCCGCACCCGGCCGCGGCTCACCGAGTCACTGGGCGCGCTGGACGTCGCGCTGGACGCGGCCGACCTGGCGGCGATCGAGGAGGCGGTGCCGCCCGGCGCGGCGGCGGGCGACCGGTACCCGGCCGCGCAGATGGCACATCTGGGCAGCAGGTAGTGCACGCGGTGCGGGTCCCGGCGCCCGGTACGGTCTAGTGCATGTCACCGACGCCCCAGACCCTGACCGCCGAGCGCATCCTCGAAGCCACCGAGGAGGTGCTGCGCCGCCACGGCCCGGCCAAGGCCACCGTGGTCGACGTGGCCCGCGCTCTCGGCGTCAGCCATGGCAGCGTCTACCGGCACTTCCGCACCAAGGCGGCCCTGCGTGAGGCGGTGACGAAGAGGTGGCTGGACCGGACGACGGAGGTCCTGGCGGCCATCGTCGCCGAACCCGGCCTGGACCCCGAGAGGCGGGTGCGCGAGTGGCTCGCGGCGCTCTTCGCCGCCAAGCGCCGCAAGGCGTTCGACGACCCGGAGCTCTTCGCCACCTACTCGGTGCTGACCACCGAGACCGCCGAGACGGTCGTGGGCGAGCACATCGCCGAACTCACCGGCCAGCTCACCGAGATCGTGCGCGCGGGCGCCGACGCGGGCGCCTTCACCGCCCAGGACCCCGCCACCACGGCCGGCGCCCTCTTCCGGGCGACCGACCGCTTCCACGACCCGCACTACGCCAGGGAATGGGAACGGCCCGGCGTCCAGGCGGAGTTCGAGGCGGTCGTGGACCTGCTGATCCGGGGGCTGCGGGCACGCGGCTGAGCGGCCGCCGCCTCGCGCCGTCACAGCGTGTCGAGTTCCCCCGTCGCACGGCCGAGGTAGGTGACCGGGCCCGGGTCCGGTACGGCGATCTCGTGGAAGCCGAGACGGTCGTAGAAGGCTCTCGCGGAGGTGTTGGCCGTCACCATGGACAGGTGTACGGCCGGGACGCCCTGCTCCTGAAGGGCCCGCAGCAGGGTGCGCATGAGGGCGCGGCCGTGTCCCCGGCCCTGCCAGGCGGGGAGCAGGTCGATGTGCAGGTGGGCCGGGTAGGCGGCGACCTCGGGGACGAGCATCCGCTCCGGACGGTGCAGGAGCCGGACGATCGCCTCGTCGGGGGTGCGCGGCGGCGCGGCCGGGTCGGGGTGGCGGCCGGCGACCGAGGGCAGCCACCTCGCGCGGAAGTTTTCGACGAAGCGCGGTGTGTCCGCGGCGCCGACGACGTAGCCGACCGCCCGGCCCGCCCCGTCGTCCAGCACGAAGGCAAGATCCGGTTCCAGCACCACGTACGGGATCGCGAAGGTCGTCGGAAAGATGCCGGGGTCCTCGTAGTGCGGCCTGCTGTCGCCGCCCTCGTGTGCCGTGCGGACGCAGACGTCCTCGACGGCCTCCCGGTCCTCGGGGCGGTAGCGGCGCACGCGCGTCATCGGTCCGGCTTCGTCTCGGCGGGGTTCACCGTCGCCTGGTGGGCCTGCGTCAGATGCTCCTGCGCCTTCAGCCACGGCAGGAACTGCGCGCCCTTGCGCCAACCGCAGGTGTCACATCGGATCGTGCGTTGCGCGCCCTTGCGTTCCACCCGTACGACATGCTCCCGTCCGTGCTGGTCCCAGCGGCTCACCTTGCTCGTGTTGATCTCCAGCATGACGCCTCCAGCGTCCGAGGACATCGAGTCGGTACGCACGACCCGAACGGCCCCGCGCAGCAAGGAGTGTGCAGCATGACCGACGTCAACGGGGAGACTTTCCCCTCGCGTTGACCGAGCCGTGCCCACACCCTCACATGCCGGGCCGCCGATCGGCCCCCCGGTCGTCAGGTGACCTGCGGCACAGCACGTTCGGACGCGGGGGCCCCGCGGGCCGGGCGGGGTCGTCGGCGCCGTCGGCCGGGTTCCCGGTCGTGCCGGCCCGGGACGGGGCGGGTGTCCGGCACGACTCCAGTCGTTCAGCCGTCCGTTCGGCACTCCTGCGTGCCCGAGCCCCGCTCGTCGCCAGTCCCACGATCAGCACCATCAGCCCGCACCCGGCCACGATCCACCACGCCGGCCGGGCCGCGTCGACGAACGCGGAACGGTACGGCGCCGCCCCCACCCCGGAGGCCAGCACCGCCCCCACGACCGCCACCCCCAGCGTCTGCCCCAGCTGACGGCTCGTGGAGGCGACGGCCGCCGCGACACCCGCCTGCACCCGGGGCATCCCGGACACCGCCGTGTTGGTGATCGGCGCGTTGACGAACCCGAAGCCGAGCCCGAACAGGACGTAGCCGAGCACGAGTGTGCTGTTCGCCGTCTCCGCCTCGAACGCGGCGAACAGCACCCCGCACGCCGTCATCGACACCCCGGCCACCAGCAACGGAAGCCGCGGCCCCCGGTTGCCGACCACCCGTCCCGCCACCGGCGCGCACACGAAGCACAGCGCGGCCATCGGCAGCATCCACACACCCGCGTGCAGCGCGTCCAGCCCGCGCACGTTCTGCAGATACAGCGTCGACAGGAACAGGAACCCGCCGAGCGCCGCGAACGCGCTGACCGCGATCACCGTGGCCCCGCTGAACGGCGCCGAGCGGAAGAACCGCAGATCGACGAGGGGCTCGACGCGCCGGGGTTCGTACACCAGGAGGGCGGTCAGCGCGGCCAGGGCGATGCCACCGAAGACGAGGAGCTCGGCGGCCGGCGCGGTCGGCGCCTCGATGATCGCGTATGTCAGCGAGCCGAACAGGGCGATGACCAGCACCTGTCCGACCGGGTCGGCGCGGCGGGGCCGCGCAGCGCGGGACTCGGGGACGAAGCGGAAGGTCAGCCAGAGCGCCGCGAGCCCCACCGGCAGGTTGACCCAGAAGATCGACCGCCAGCCGACCGTCTCCACCAGCAGCCCTCCGACGAGCGGGCCCGCGGCCATGGAGATGCCGACCACCGCGCCCCACACCCCGATCGCCCGAGCCCGTTCGCGCGGGTCCGTGAAGGTGTTGGTGATGATCGACATCGCGACCGGGTTGAGCATCGAGCCACCCACCGCCTGCACCGTCCGGAAGGCGATCAGCGCGTCCAGGTTCGGGGCGAGGGAGCACAGCGTCGAGCCGATCGTGAAGACGACCAGGCCCGCCATGAAGACCCGCTTGCGGCCGATGCGGTCCGCCGTGGAGCCGGCCAGCATCAGCAGCGAGGCGAGGACGAGGGTGTAGGCGTCGATCGTCCACTGCAGGCCCGAGGTGCTCGCGCCCAGGTCGCGCTGGAGGGCCGGCAGGGCGACGTTGAGGACGGTGTTGTCGAGGCTCACGATCAGCAGACTCATGCAGCAGATCGCGAGGACCAGCAGGCGTCGGCGATGGGTGAGCTCGGGCATGCGGTCCAGCGTACGCCCGCTTCGATAGTGCGTCTAACTAATGACTGGCGCATCCTTCGCCGTACGCGACAATGGGGGAATGCCCACGACCGCCTCACCCCTCCGGATCGGCCCGCACACCGTCCAGCCGCCCGTCGTCCTGGCCCCCATGGCCGGGATCACCAACGCGCCCTTCCGCACCCTGTGCCGGGAGTTCAGCGGCGGCAAGGGGCTGTTCGTCAGCGAGATGATCACCACCCGGGCGCTGGTCGAGCGCAACGAGAAGACCATGCAGCTGATCCACTTCGACGCGACCGAGAAGCCGCGCTCGATCCAGCTGTACGGCGTCGACCCGGCCACCGTCGGCAAGGCCGTCCGCATGATCGCGGAGGAGGGGCTGGCCGATCACATCGACCTGAACTTCGGCTGCCCGGTGCCGAAGGTGACCCGCAAGGGCGGCGGCTCCGCGCTGCCGTTCAAGCGGAACCTGCTGCGGGCGATCCTGCGGGAGGCGGTCAGCGGGGCCGGCGACCTGCCCGTCACGATGAAGATGCGCAAGGGCATCGACGACGACCACATCACCTACCTCGACGCCGGGCGGATCGCCGTCGAGGAGGGCGTGACGGCCATCGCCCTGCACGGCCGCACCGCCGCCCAGCACTACGGCGGCACCGCCGACTGGGACGCCATCGCGCGGCTCAAGGAGCATGTGCCGGAGATCCCCGTCCTCGGCAACGGCGACATCTGGTCGGCCGGGGACGCGGTGCGGATGGTGCGGGAGACCGGGTGCGACGGAGTCGTGGTCGGACGGGGGTGCCTGGGGCGGCCGTGGCTGTTCTCGGACCTGGTGGCCGCCTTCGAAGGCCGTCCCGAGGACATCGCCCGCCCGGCGCTGCGCGAGGTCGCCGACGTCATGGTCCGGCACGCCACACTGCTCGGTGAGTGGATCGGCGACGAGGCGCGCGGTGTCATCGACTTCCGCAAGCACGTCGCCTGGTACCTCAAGGGCTTCGCGGTCGGCAGCGAGATGCGCAAGCGCCTCGCCATCACGTCGTCCCTGGCGGAACTGCGCTCCGGACTCGACGAGCTGGACCTCGACCAGCCCTGGCCGTCCGGCGCCGACGGGCCCCGCGGCCGTACGTCGGGCAACAACCGGGTGGTGCTGCCGGACGGGTGGCTGAAGGACCCGTACGACTGCGCGGGCGTGAGCGAGGACGCGGAGCTGGACACCTCCGGCGGCTGACCGCCCGGCCGAGGTCACCCCTTCTTCGGGTGCGGTGTCGAACCGTACGCCGTCAGGAAGCGGTCCCGGAACGAACTCATCTTCCACACCGGGGCTTTGCGGCCGGGCCGGAGACCCTCGGTCCAGTTCCAGTCGGCGATCTTCTCCAGGACCTCCGGGTCCTTGGCGACGATCGACACCGGCACGTCACGGCTCGCGTTGCCGCCGCTGACCCGGGAGATGGGCTGGTGGTCGCCGAGGAAGACCAGGACCGTGTCGTCGGTGCCGTACCGCTCCAGCCACCGGGTGAGGCTGGTGACGGAGTACGCGATCGACTTGCCGTACTCCTGCTTGGAGCGGGTGGAGTCGGAGATGATCTCCGACGGCCGGGTGCCGGCCCGCTGGACGGGCCCGAAGAGCGAGCCGTCGCCCAGGTCGTCCCAGTCGACCATCTTCGGGATCGGCGCCCAGGGCTGGTGGCTGGAGGTCAGGATGATCTCCGCCATCAGGGGCCTGTCCCGCTTCCTGCCGTGGACCAGGCGCTGGAAGGCTTCGAGAGCGTACTGGTCGGGCATCGTCGACCAGCTGAACTTCGGCCCCCGGTAGCCGAGCTGGAAGGCGTTGTAGACCTTGTCGAGGCCGTAGTACTCCTGTTCCGGCCAGGCCTTCTGCACACCCGGCATGACGCCGACCGTGTCCCAGTCACCGGTCTTCTGGAACGCCTTCGTGAGGCTGAGGTGGTCGCCGGCCATGACGGTGCGGTAGCGCTGCTGGTTGTCGATCCACAGGCCGGACAGCGTGGTGGAGTGGCCCAGCCAGCTGCTGCCGCCGAACGTCGCCGAGGTCAGCCAGCCGCTCCTGGCCCGGAAACCGGCCTTCGCGAGGGCCTCGGCGCTCGTGTCGAGCGTGCCGGTCACGCCGGGGGCGATCTCGGGGTCCTCCAGGGCGCTGCGGCCGTAGCTCTCGATGAAGGTGAACAGGACGTCCTTGCCGCGCAGGTCCGGCACCAGCCCGCCGGGGGGCGTGTCGCCGAAGGCGTCGGCTCTCGCCTCCCTCGCGAACGCCGCCTCGTCGCGCAGGGTGTCCAGCGCCCGGCGCGCGTGCACCTTGACGACTCCGGCGGTGTGGTCGGCGGCGATCGGCACCCCGGCGACCTGGAGGCCGAACGCCGTGCAGGTGATCCAGACGGTGCCGGCGATCAGCGCGCCCTTCGACGCGTTCGCCCTGTGACGGGCGAGGACGTCGGCGACGCGGACGACGGACAGGGCGACGGCGGCCATCAGCAGGACGACGAGCAGGACGACGCCGATCGTGAGGAGGGTCGTGGTCGTGCCGCCGAGGGAGTCCTTCAGGTACGACTGCGCGTCGTCGATCAGTTCCCAGTCCAGGACGATGTTGAAGTGCCGGCCCAGGTATTCGTTGTAGCCCATGTCGAGGACGTTCAGGGCGGTCAGGGCACCCAGGGCGGTACCGGAGGCGGCCGCGACGACCAGGCGGGGCCGGCGGGGGAGGGCCAGGAGTACGGCGGCTCCGATGACGGCCTCCGCGGGGAGGCGTACGAACTCGCGGACTCTGAGATTGCCGAGCGTGTTCGGCATCTGCAGGCAGACGTAGACGAGGGCGGCGGCGAGGGCGGTGACGGTCCAGCGGAGGTAGGGGGCGGGGGCCTCGGCTTCGCCTTCGGCCGGGTCGTTCCCACCCGCACCACCCGTGCGGCTTTCGTCGTCGGGTGCGGGTGGCCCCGGTGGGGCGTCCTCGCCGTCGGCGACCGCGTGTTCGTCGTCGGGGGACGGGAGGTCGCCGGTCGGATGGGGCGGGTTCCCGGGTGGCTCGGACGGGCCGGCTGTCGGGTGTGGCGGGGGCTCGGGGCTCGCCGGTGACGGTGTGGACTCGTCGCTGGGTGCCGTCGCGGACAAGTCGTCGTTCCGGTCCGGTGGTTGACGGCGGCGCGTGAAGACGGGCACCCGAAGGTCCTTCCGTGCGAGGCCCCTGGCGGAGTGGTGGGGGCGGGCCTCGCCGGGGTGGTCGGGGGCCCGCCGTCCTTCCGTACGGGCGGGCCCCGGCCGGTGTTCAGCCACCGTGCCCCAGCGCTCGGCAAACGCTGGGCAAACCCCTGGCCAACAGGTGCGGCGGTGTTCCTCCTACGCGCCGCCCACCGCCGTCAGCAGCGCCAGCGGGGCCGCTGCAGACCGGGATTCGCGTACGCACGCGTGCGGGTACGGCACCGGTTCCGCGTGCGTGTCACGGCCGTAGCCCGCCAGGACCTCCGGCAGCCGGTGGCCGGTCACCGTCGCCGCCTCCACCAGGGCGTGGGCGACCGTGCGGGCCTCGTCGTGCAGGCCGTACCGGGCCAGTCCCAGCGTGATCAGCGCGTTGTCGTGCGGCCAGACCGAACCCCGGTGGTAGGAGAGCGGGTGGTACGCCGGCTGACCGGACGCCAGGGTGCGCACACCCCAGCCCGAGAAGAAGTCGGGTTCGAGCAGACGGCGGCCCACCAGCTCGCCGTACTCCTTGTCCAGCAGCCCGGACCAGAGCAGATGCCCCGCGTCCGAGGCCAGCGCGTCCACCTGCCGGCCCGCACCGTCCAGCGCCAGCGCGGGGAAGGAGTGCGCCTCCATCCAGAAGTCCCGCTGGAACCGGTCACGCAGGTCGGCGGCCGCCTGCTCCAGGAGGGCGGCGTAGGTCTGGTCCTGCCACACCGTGCGGGCCAGCCACGCCGTGCGGCGCAGGGCGTCGTACGCGTACCCCTGGGCGCCCGCCGCCATCACCGGTCCGCCGGGGCGCGTGCCGTCGGCCGAGCAGATGGCGCCGGGGGAGTCCTTCCAGTTCTGGTTGGCCAGGCCGCCCTGGTCGGCGCGGTACACCAGATAGCCGCGGGAGGTCAGGCCCCCGTGGTCCAGCATCCAGCCGATCGCCGCGCGGGCGTGCGGTTCCAGACGGCGGGCCAGGATCGTGTCGCCCGTCTGCTCCACGTACGCGCCCAGCAGGATCAGGAAGAGGGGCGTGGCGTCCACCGAGCCGTAGTAACGGCCGTACGGCACCTGCCCGAAGTGGGCCAGTTCGCCGTGCCGTACCTCGTGCACGATCTTGCCGGGCTGGCGGACGGCGTCCGTGCCGGACTCGGTCGCCTGCGTCGCGGCGAGCGCCGGGAGCGTGGCGGCGGCCAGCCGCGGGCGGTAGGGCAGCGCGAACAGCGACGTCAGCAGGGCGTCACGGCCCAGCAGGGTCAGGAACCAGGGAGCGCCGCCGGCCGGGACGCGCAGTTCCTCGCCGTCCGGACCCGTCGCGCGGACCTGGAGCGAGGCGAGGTCGGCGAGGCCCCGGGCGCACGCCGCCGCCAGCTCCGGCCAGCCGGTCGGGAAGGCGACGCCCTCCACGAACTCGCCCTCCAGGCGGATGAGTTGCTCGTTCAGCGCGGCCGGGGAGCGGGGTACGCGCAACGGGCGTGTGTCGCCGTGCGGGCGGGCCATCACCCGAAGGGTGAGTTCCGCCGTGCCGTGCGGTTCCAGGTGCAGGGTCCACACCAGGCGGCGGGCCCCGGTGCCGGTCTCCTCGACCGCGTCGGGGGCGGGATCGGCCGTCACGGACGTGAGCGAGTGCCACTCCCCGCGCCGGTAGCCGAACTCCACACCGTGGTCCAGGACTTGGCGGGAGCGGACGGCGCCGGACTTGGCGTAGGTGCGGTGGTCCGAGCGCAGCTCGAACTGGTCGGTGAAGTCGGCGTCCGCGGTGACCGCGAGACGGACCGTCGTCGGCACCGGGCGGTTGCTGGTCACCCGCAGGGACTCGATGAACGATCCGTCTCCCACGGCCTGTTCACGGAAGAGCGTGCAGGCGGGCGGTTCGTTGCGGCCGCCGCGCGGGACCAGGACACAGCGGGCGGTGTCCCCGTCGGCGACGGGGGAGAGCGTTTCGGGCACAGCTCCGTCCACGGTGAGCTGCCAGCGGCTCAGGTGCCGGGCGTCGCGTACGAACAGCCCGTCCGGGGAGCCGGAGCCCCGTACGCCGCTGATGTCCCCGCCGTCGCCCACGGCGGCGAAGGTCCCTCCGAACACGAGCAGATGATGCCGGTCCGTCATCCCCGGTTACCTCCCTTGTACTCCTTGACCGCGAGATCCTCGACGGCGCATTCCGGAACGTCGTTGGTGTCCCGCGCCGGCTCGTCGTGCAGCAGGTCCAGCGCGAGCGCGGCGGTCCAGCCGAAGCCGGTGGCACCGCAGGCCTCGCCGGTGTACGGGTCGACGTACTCGGCGAAGCCGGAGGCGTCGGCGAGCTCCAGCATCGCCCGGCGCAGGGCGTCGGCCCGCTCCCGCTCGCCGTGCGTGCGCAGCCCGCGCTCCAGCAGCCAGTTCGTGTTGAACCAGGCCGGGCCCCGCCAGTAACGGTGCGGGTCGAAGGCCTCGCCGAGGAGGTCGTACGACGGCGCGAGGCGGGTGGTGCCGCCGAGACCGAAGTGGGGGCCGTGCGCCGTGCGCACCAGGGCGGCGGTGATGTCGCGCGGGAGCGTGGGGAGCAGGAGCGGGACGAGCCCCGCGACACCCCGCTCGGGGACCAGCTCTCCGGCCGGTCCGTCGCCTCGCAGGTCGCGGCAGAGGAACATCCCCTCCGCCGGGTCCCACAGCCGCTCGATCAGAGCCGCCGTCAGCCGCTCGGCGCGCGCGTGCCGGGCCGTGCCCGTCGCGCCCAACTCCCGCGCGATCCGGGCCAGCGCGTGCTCGGAGGCGATGAGCAGGGCGTTGAACGCCGGGTCCTCGACGGCGAAGTCACCGGTGCCGTCTGCGTAGCCGCCGTCCCGGTAGTCGGCCGCCAGCCGCACGTACCGCCCGTAGTCCAGATCCGTGGGCCGGTCCTCGGCGGCGCCGTGGTCGAGGTCGGCGCGGCGGAAGGAGCGGGCCGGGGCGGGTGTGACCCGGCTCAGCGGCGCGTCCCAGCAGGGGCTGTTGTCCATCCCCTGCTCCCACGGGTGCACGACGGACGCGAGGCCGCCGCCGCCCAGGTCCCGGCGGTGCAGCAGATAGCGGTGCCAGGCGGCCAGGCGGGGATACACCCGGGTGAGGAAGCCGCGCGCCCGGGACAGCACCGGGTCGGCGCGGTGCACCAGCCAGGCGGACAGCGCGTGCACCGGTGGCTGCACGATGCCGGAGGTCTGTACGGTGCGCGGGGCGCCCGCGGTCCGTCCCGCGGTGGAGGAGCGCCAGAAGTCGGGGCTCGGGAAGTACGCGTCCAGCGGTACGGAGGGGTTGAAGACGATGTGCGGGATCCGCCCGTCACCCCACTGGGCGTCCAGCAGCGTCTCCAGTTCCGCCTGCGCCCGTAACGGCGAGACGTGCCTGAGACCGATCGCGATGAACGCCGAGTCCCACGACCACTGGTGCGGGTACAGCCCGCGTGAGGGCACCGTCGAGGTGCCGGTCCAGTTGGCCTCCAGCACGCGGGCGGCCCTGACGTGCGGCGAATCCGCGGTGGGCGGCGGATCGTATGCGATGTCACGCTCCGCCGGAGGCACGGTGAGTTGGGCGCTGCGATCCACTCGGGGCTCCCCGAAAGACGTCCGGCCGACCAGTTCGGTCGTGGCTACCGTAGGGTTACGTCTATTTAACACGCAAAACCCAATATGTAATGCAGGGTTGAGGAACACAAGGGGGTGTGCATGAACGCACGAGGTCCGGCGAGCGCCGGGGAGCTGCTCGAACTGGTGCGGAGCGGACGGGCCGTCACACGCGGCGCACTCCAGCAGGCGACCGGCCTGTCCCGTGCCACCGTCGGCCAGCGCCTCGACCGCCTCTTCCGCGCGGGGTGGCTGCGCGAGGGTGCCGTCGGGCCCGTGGGCTCCCCGCTGGGCGGCCGGCCCTCCATCACCCTGGAGTTCGACGATGCCCACGCCGTGGTCCTGGCCGCCGACCTGGAGACCCGGCACGCGCGCGCGGCCGTCCTGTCACTGACCGGTGAGATCCTCGCCGAGCACACCGGCACGCTGGTCGTCGAGGACGGCCCCGACGCCGTGCTGGACGAGCTGGGGCGCTGGTTCGCCGAGTTGCTGGAGAAGGCCGGCCGCCCAGCGGCGGAGGTCTGCGGCATCGGTCTCGCGGTCCCGGGTCCGGTCGACACCGTGACCGGCCGGGTGGTCCAGCCGCCGATCATGCCGGGCTGGGACGGCTACGACACGACGGGCCGGCTCGCCCGCTCCTTCGCCGAGGCCACCGGTGCCGCACCGGTCCCGGTCCTGGTGGACAACGACGCCAACCTCATGGCGTACGGCGAACAGCGCACCGGTTTCCCCGACTGCTCGGCGTTCGTCCTCGTCAAGGTCTCCACCGGCATCGGCGCCGGGGTCGTGGTGGACGGCTCGATCTACCGGGGCATCGACGGCGGCGCGGGCGACATCGGCCACATCAGGGTGCCGGCGGGCGCGGACGCGCTGTGCCGGTGCGGTTCGTACGGCTGCCTGGCCGCCGTCGCCAGCGGGGGTGCGGTGGCCCGCAGGCTGGCCGGCAGCGGGGTACCGGCCGCCTCGGGCTCGGATGTGCGGGACCTGCTGGCGGCCGGGGACCCGGGCGCGGCGGCACTGGCGCGGGAGGCCGGGCGGCAGGTCGGGGACGTGCTGGCCACCGTCGTGACGCTGCTCAACCCCGGTGTGCTGATGATCGCCGGGGACCTCGCCGGGACGCCCTTCCTCACCGGCGTACGGGAACTGCTGTACCAGCGGGCGCTGCCGCGCTCCACGGCCCACCTGGACGTCGTGACCTCGCGGCTGGGGGAGCGGGCCGGGCTGGTGGGGGCCGGGGCACTGGTCGTCGAGCATCTGTACGCGCCGCTGCGGGTGGAGGAGCGGCTGGCCGCGCTGGGGGTGTGAGGGGCGGAGCGGGTGTGTGACGGGTGGAGCGGGTGTGTGACCGGCGGATCTGTGACGGGCGGAGCGGGTGCGTGAGGGCCGGGTCCGTGACGGGTGGAGCAGGTGCGTGACCGGCGGATCTGTGACGGGCGGGTTTCGGTTGGGAGGCGTGTCCGGAGCACGTCCGCATGGTGAAATCCGGCGGCTTGTGGGAGCGTGATTCTCGCCACCCTTGATAAGGGTTGCGCTCAGATGAGCGGATCTTGAGCGGATGCACTTCTCCAAGGGGTGGCACTCGGTGCCACCCCTTGATCGTTCATCGATCGAACTCAGACGTGCGATAGTCCCGCTCATCTGAGCGCGATTGCTTGCTTGTGAGGGCTCTTGCGTTCAAGAAGTGAAAACATCCGTCCGCCTCGGCTTGCCAAGCCTTGACTTTCGATCCCCTGGCGGACGGGTGGTTACGGGCGTATGACGCGTGAGTAGACGTACCCAGGCGCCTTCGATCTGGGTATGTTCCTCGCCGTCAGGGCAGCCACCGCGTCCTCGAGGGAGTCGAGACCGTGTCGGAAAACAAAGAACCCCACGTAGCGAAGTTCGTTTACGACTTCACCGAGGGAAACAAGGACCTCAAGGACCTCCTGGGTGGCAAGGGCGCCAACCTCGCCGAGATGACCAACCTGGGGCTCCCCGTTCCTCCCGGCTTCACGATCACGACGGAAGCCTGCAAGGTCTACCTCGACAGCGGCGAGGAGCCGGCGGCACTGCGTGACGAGGTGAGTGCGCACCTCGACGCCCTCGAGACGAAGATGGGCAAGAAGCTCGGCCAGGCCGACAACCCTCTGCTGGTCTCGGTCCGCTCCGGCGCGAAGTTCTCGATGCCCGGAATGATGGACACGGTCCTCAACATCGGGCTCTCCGACAAGTCCGTGAAGGGCCTCGCCGAGCAGGCGGGCGACGAGCGGTTCGCCTGGGACTCCTACCGGCGCCTCATCCAGATGTTCGGCAAGACCGTCCTCGGCGTCGACGGCGACCTCTTCGAGGAGGCCCTGGACAAGGCCAAGGAGGCCAAGAAGGTCACGGTCGACACCGACCTGGAGGCCGCCGACCTCAAGAAGCTGGTCACCGCCTTCAAGAAGATCGTCAAGAAGGAGGCCGGCCGGGACTTCCCGCAGGACCCGCGCGAGCAGATGGACCTCGCCATCAAGGCGGTCTTCGACTCCTGGAACGGCGACCGCGCCAAGCTGTACCGCCGCCAGGAGCGCATCCCGCACGACCTCGGCACGGCCGTCAACGTCTGCTCGATGGTCTTCGGCAACCTCGGTCCCGACTCCGGTACCGGCGTCGCCTTCACCCGTGACCCCGCCTCCGGCCACCAGGGCGTCTACGGCGACTACCTCCAGAACGCCCAGGGCGAGGACGTCGTGGCGGGCATCCGCAACACCGTCCCGCTCGCGGAGCTGGAGTCGATCGACAAGAAGTCGTACGACCAGCTGATGCAGATCATGGAGACGCTGGAGAACCACTACAAGGACCTCTGCGACATCGAGTTCACCATCGAGCGCGGTCAGCTGTGGATGCTCCAGACCCGTGTCGGCAAGCGCACGGCGGGCGCGGCCTTCCGTATCGCCACGCAGCTCGTCGACCAGGGCCTCATCGACGAGGCCGAGGCGCTCCAGCGCGTCAACGGCGCCCAGCTCGCGCAGCTGATGTTCCCGCGCTTCGACGAGAGCGCGAAGGTCGCCCAGGTGGGGCGGGGCATCGCGGCGTCGCCCGGTGCGGCGGTCGGCAAGGCGGTCTTCGACTCGTACACCGCCGTGAAGTGGTCGCGCTCCGGTGAGAAGGTCATCCTGGTCCGCCGGGAGACCAACCCCGACGACCTCGACGGCATGATCGCCGCCGAGGGCATCCTGACCAGCCGGGGCGGCAAGACCTCCCACGCGGCCGTCGTCGCGCGCGGCATGGGCAAGACCTGTGTCTGCGGCGCCGAGGAACTGGAGGTCGACACCAAGCGGCGCCGCATGACGGTCCCCGGCGGGCACGTCGTCGAGGAGGGCGACGTCATCTCCATCGACGGCTCCAGCGGCAAGGTCTACCTGGGCGAGGTCCCGGTGGTCCCGTCCCCGGTCGTGGAGTACTTCGAGGGCCGGATGCACGCGGGCGCCAACGACGCCGACGAACTGGTCGAGGCCGTGCACCGGATCATGGCCTTCGCCGACCGCAAGCGCCGCCTGCGGGTACGCGCCAACGCGGACAACGCCGAGGACGCGCTGCGCGCCCGTCGCTTCGGCGCCCAGGGGATCGGTCTGTGCCGCACCGAGCACATGTTCCTCGGCGACCGCCGTGAGCTGGTCGAGCGCCTCATCCTGGCCGACACCCAGGAGGAGCGCGAGGAGAGCCTGAAGGCGCTGCTGCCGCTGCAGAAGAAGGACTTCGTGGAGCTCTTCTCCGCGATGGACGGCCTCCCGGTGACGATCCGTCTCCTCGACCCGCCGCTGCACGAGTTCCTGCCGGACATCACCGAACTGTCCGTCCGTGTCGCCCTCGCGGAGTCCCGCCAGGAGTCCCACGAGAACGACCTGCGCCTGCTGCAGGCGGTCCACCGTCTGCACGAGCAGAACCCGATGCTGGGTCTGCGCGGCGTCCGGCTCGGCCTGGTCATCCCCGGCCTGTTCACCATGCAGGTCCGCGCCATCGCCGAGGCCGCGGCCGAGCGCAAGAACGCCAAGGGCGACCCGCGCGCCGAGATCATGATCCCGCTCGTCGGCACCGTCCAGGAGCTGGAGATCGTCCGCGAGGAGGCCGACCAGGTCATCGCGGAGGTCGAGGCGGCGACGGGCACGCAGCTCAAGCTGTCGATCGGCACGATGATCGAGCTGCCGCGGGCCGCGCTCACGGCCGGTCAGATCGCCGAGGCCGCGGAGTTCTTCTCCTTCGGCACGAACGACCTCACCCAGACCGTGTGGGGCTTCAGCCGGGACGACGTGGAGGCCTCGTTCTTCACCGCGTACCTGGAGAAGGGCATCTTCGGCGTCAGCCCCTTCGAGACGATCGACAAGGACGGCGTCGGCTCGCTGGTCGCCGCCGCGGCCAAGGCCGGCCGTGAGACCCGCCCCGACCTGAAGCTCGGCGTCTGCGGCGAGCACGGCGGAGACCCGGAGTCCGTCCACTTCTTCCACGAGGTCGGCCTCGACTACGTCTCCTGCTCGCCGTTCCGTATCCCGGTGGCGCGCCTGGAGGCCGGCCGCGCGGCGACCCAGTCGGAGGGCAGCGACCACCGCTGACCTCCCCCGACTCCGGAGCCGTCGTCCGTCCCCGACCCTCAGTACCGATGGGCGGCGGCTCCGGTGCACGAAAGAGGGCGGCACCCTGTGCGGGGGTGCCGCCCTCTCCCGCACCCCACACGGCGAAGCCCCCCGGTCTTCGTGTACCCGCACACACCGGCGAGGGCGACCGGCTCGGGCAGCGTGCTCACCTCCAGACGGGGGCCGCATCGGCGCACGCAGTGACCTGGAGCAATGCTCGCCGTGCCGTCCAGATGACGTCATCCAGCGTGTCGTCCCCTGAGCGAGGTGAACCGCCCTCCGTCCTCCAGCCGTTGGCCGGCCGCGTGAGCGTCGCTGCTGATCACCAGATGCCATTCGGCGAGTGCGCAGGGAGGGTGCCGTAATCGCTCGGCCCGAACCGCTCTCGCTGGTGCAGCAGTTGGGAGACTATGGAGTAGGAGACAGCCAGGCGTGTTGGCGTTTCCACATCCGTGGGGGAGCCGTGGCCGATTCATCCGACGCGAAGCACAGTCCGACTCACCGTCCCGTCATCCTCGACCTGCGGACAACGCGGCAGCGGAACGTGATGGTGGGGGCGGGTGGCCCTGTCGGCTCCGGGTGCTTCCCGTGGAAAACGATGGTGTTCCTGATCACCGTCGCCCTGATGCCTTTCGGCGTCGTGATCGGCAGCGACCCCGGTCCAGACAGTCAGAAAACGTACGTCGAGACCATCGGCCGCGCTCGCCAGCAACTATTTGAGGGCCAACTCGTGTACACGGACGCTCGATCCTTGAATCTTGTGGCAGGCGCGGAGCCGCGTCCATTCCGCGCCGAGGTCCTGGGTAGTTGGCGTCACGTCAGACCGGGTGAGGCACAGGGGACAGTGCGTGCGGGCGCTCAGATCGGGGTGAGGCTGCGTTGCTCGGGAGTCGGAGTGCGGTGTACGCGACTGTCGTCCGAGCGCCAGAGCGTACTTTCCACGAAGGACAGGGCAACCTGGGTCTGGGAGGTGAGCGCAGAGCGTCCCGGCAAGATCAGCATTGCTCTCACTGTGACTGCCTACTTCGGCCAAAGCAACACGGTTCTCGTCGAGAAGCCGCCCGTGGCACAGCGTGTGGACGTTGTCCCGTTCCCTGACCTGAACGGGTGGTCCTGGGTGAGGGGCCTGTGGCAGTGGATGACCGCTGCGATCACCAGTCTGGGCGGATTGGCTGTGTCTTTGAGTGCCATCGCCGCTGTGGTCGTCATGGCGATCCGTCGGCAGCTTCCGGGGATCGATGCCCCCGCGCAGGGTGTCGGCTCGCGGACAGGTGTGCGTTCGGTACGCATGACACGCTCCAGTCGGGGGCGCCCACTCCCGCGGTCCACTGTGCTGAGGAGTCTCCGGCCCGGTCGTCGGAGAGACGCTCAGCGTGCGCCGCACGAGTGAAGCCCAAGTCGCGCAGACGCTGCCGGCTGCGACCAGGTACGCGCACGTTCGACGTCAGGAAGCCAGCCATGCACCCTGTGCGTGGGTGCCGCCCTCTCCCGCGTGAGCATCGCTGTTCTGTTGCCGGAACCGGTGTCCTTCGAGCCCTCACCGGACGCGCCGCCGCGTCGATGCCGAGGAGGTGGGCGAGGGCGAGCGCGGGAGCACGTAGCGCTTGCGGGCCCACTTGGGGGGCCCGCACCCGTCTGTTGCGTGACCGCTAGGTGCGGAAGGGTCCCTTCACCTCGTAGGTGATGCCGCCCGAGGAGCTTCCCGTGGTGCCCCGTTGGCTGGAGAAGTACAGCCGCGTCCCGTCCGGGGAGAAGGCGGGGCCGGTGATCTCCGAGCTCGACTGGCCGTCGATCCGCAGGAACGGGGCGACGACGTCGTCCGGGGTGATGACGCAGATGTCCATGGAGCCGCCGTCCTCGGCGACGAAGAGGTCGCCGGAGGAGGAGCCGGTGATGTTGTCGACGCCGGTGAGCGGGGCCGTTCCGGAGGTGACGAGGGAGTCGTCGTACGCCAACTCGTAGGTGCCGGCCGTGAGGTTCAGCTGCCAGACGCGGTTGTCGCCCTTGGTGGTGAACCAGACCTTGTCGTCGGCGTAGTGGCAGCCCTCACCGCCGTTGAAGGACTTCGAGCCCGAGACCTGCGAGCGGGTGGCCGTGGGGGAGCCGTCCGGGTCGGGGACGTTCGCCCAGCTGAAGGAGCCGCTGGTCCCGCTGCCCGCGACCATGACCTGGAGGGTGCCGGAGGACAGGTTGCCCCACGTCGTCGGGACGAAGCGGTAGAAGCGGCCGTTGGTCTCGTCCTCGGTCAGGTACACCACCCTGCGCACCGGGTCGGCGGCCGCCGCCTCGTGCTTGAAGCGGCCCATCGCGTCCCGGCGGACCGCCGCGTTCGTGCCCCACGGGTCGGTCTCGTAGACGTAGCCGAGGGACACCTCCTCGCAGGACAGCCAGGTGTTCCACGGCGTCTTGCCGCCGGCGCAGTTCTGGCGGGTGTTGGACAGGATGCGGTACGCGCCCGTGATCGTGCCCGTCGAGGAGAACTTCACCGCGCTCGCCCCGCCGCCCGGGTTGATCTCGGAGTTGGAGACATAGATCCAGCCGGTGCCGTCGGTGTAACAGGCGCCCCCGTCGGGGGCGTTGTGCCAGGTGTACGACGTCCCGGCGACCGTCTGGCCGGAGCGGGCGATGACGCGGCTGGTGAAGCCGCTCGGGAGCCTGATGCCGTTGGCGTCGGGGGAGCCCAGCGGCCCGTAGGGGCCGGGGCCGGGCTGGGCGGGGGCCGCGTGGGCGGCGCCGCGCCACAGGGTTCCGCCGAACACGGCGGTCGAGCCGCCGAGGACGGCCGCACGCAGGAGGTCACGACGTTCCACTCTCACTCCAAGGGGTGCCGTACCGCCCCGCCGCCGGTCGACGGCGGGGTCGTGCGTGGGGGGTGCTGGATGACGGGCGTGGGTGGGGCGGCATGGAACCTAAAGGAGCATGGTGGACGCGTCATGGCCAGTGCGTGACCGGCGGACGGCGTACCCGAGAGCTGACCGTGCCCGCGGGCGGCCGGTATCGCCCGTGCCCGCCAACGAGCACCGTCCGAACCGCCGGCGGGCGCCCCCCCGTACCCGGGATCACGCGCGCAACGCCGGCAGCCCCCGCTTGCGCTGACCGGGCCTGTCCGCCCCCGGACCGTGTGCCTCGCGTGGCGGCTCCGCCGACGGCAGGCGGATCACCACGTCGAGCCCGCCCGCGGCCGCGGCGTGCAGGCTCGCCTCGCCGCCGCTCGCGTGCGCCAGCCGCTGGACCAGCGACAGGCCGAGCCCCGTCCCGCCCTTGGGGGCGCCCGGCGCCCGCCAGAAGCGGTCGAAGGCGCGGCTGCGCTGCTCCGCCGTCATCCCGGGACCCTCGTCGGTGATGTGCAGGTCGACCCAGGCCGGGCGGGCGTCCCGCAGGGCGCGGCGGGCCGGCACATGGAGCCGTAGCTCCATGGTCACGGTGCTGTCGGACGGGGAGGCGCGCAGGGCGTTGGACAGCAGGTTGTCCACGATCTGCTCGACGGCGCCCGGCACCGCCAGCACCGGGCCGACACTGCCGGCGAACAGCACGAGGGAGACGCCCTGCCGTTCGAAGAGCGGCTGCCAGGTGCGGTGCCGTTCCGCGCAGACCGCACCCACGTCGACGGGACCGGGTGTGGCGGCGCTCTCCTCCAGCCGGGCCATCGCCAGCAGGCCCTCCACCATCCGCGAGAGCCGGTCCGTCTCGGTCACGGCGGCGGCGAGACTGCCCCGGCCACGGGCGGCGACGCTCGGCTCCAGGTTCTCCAGCCGCAGCCGCAGCGCCGCCAGCGGCGTCTTGAGCTGGTGGGAGGCCTCGCCCGCGAACGCGTGCTGGGCGGCGAGGAGTTGGGCCAGCCGGGCCGCCGTACGGTTGAACGCGGCGGCCAGCCGGCGCACCTCGGGCGGCCCCTTGGTCATCGTCACCGGTGTGGCGCGGCCGCCCTCCGCCAACTCGTGCGTGGCGTGCTCCAGTTCACGGATGGGCCGACCGGCCCAGCGGGCGATGGCGAACCCGACCGCGGTGACCGCCGTGAGGACCCCCAGCCCGCCGAGGACCAGCAGCAGCCAGACATGGCGGACGCGTTCGTGCACGGTCTGTGTCGGCACCGTAAGCCAGACGGCACCCTGCATCCGCGCGTCGCGCTGGATCGGCGCGGCGACCGAGAGGTACTCGACGCCGCCGATGGTCGACGTACGGACGTCCACCGTGGGGGCGCCGCGGAGCGCGGCCGCGATGCCGGGACGGGAAGCGAGGTTGGAGGACATCACGGCGGCCCGCGGATGCGAGGTGGCGAGCAGGGCGCCCGAGGCGTCCACGATCACCACCTTCCCGCCGATGCGCTCGGCGCAGTGCGTCACCCGGCGCGGCAGTTCCCGTTCGGCCCGGCCCGCGCTGAGGGAGAGCGAGGCGTAGGCGGACACCGACTCCGCCTCGTCCTTCGCCGCGTTCACCACCCGCTCCCGCTCGCTGCGGGAGTAGACGAAGCCCAGCGGGATCTCCAGGCAGAGCAGCACGAGCGCGGCGAGGCTGAGGTAGCTGAGCAGCAGCCGGCGGGTCATGGGGAGGGCACCCGCGGTCCGCTCGGCTCGGTCCGCACCGCCAGCCGGAAGCCGACTCCGCGCAGGGTCCGGATCCATGCCGGGTCACCCAACTTCCGCCGCAGTGAGGCGATATGGACGTCCAGCGTCTTGGTCGGACCCTCGTAGTGCGGATCCCACACCCGGTCCAGGATCTGCTGCCGGGAGTAGACCGCGCCCGGGTCCTCGGCCAGCAGCGCCAGCAGTTCGAACTCCTTGGGCGTGAGGGTGACGGGCACCTCGCCGACCCAGACCCGACGGGTGCGGCGGTCGACGACCAGGGGGCCGGGGGCGGGCCCGGCCGGCAGGGACGCGGTGTCGTCGTACGGGGAGGGGGACTCGGCCTCGTACGACGAGGGCGGCGGAGGTACCGCCGGGTCCGCCTCGGCCTGGGCGCGCCGGCGTTCCGCCACCACCTCCGCGTGCAGCCGCTCCACCACCGCCTCCGCGCGTTCCCGGTACGCCACCGCCTCCGTGCGCAGCCGCTCCACCAGCGCGTCCGTCCGCCCGCGGTCCATCCCCGCGGACAGGCTCCCGTGCCCGGCGGCGGGCCCCGCGTCCGCCGGCTCGGCGCCCGCCGGTTCCGCCGCCGACTCCGCGCGCTGGGTCCGCCGGGTCACCGCCCGCACGCGGGCCACCAGCTCCCGGACGCTGAACGGCTTCGCCAGATAGTCGTCCGCCCCGAGCTCCAGCCCCAGGACCCGGTCGGCCTCCTCACCCCGCGCACTCAGGATGATGACCGGCACGTCCGAGACCTGTCGGATGCCGCGGCAGACGTCGATGCCGTCCATGTCCGGCAGTCCGAGGTCGAGCAGGACGACATCGCCGTACGGCCTTCTCAGTCCCTCGGCTCCGGTGGTGACGTGGTCCACCCGCAGCCCGAAGTGCCCGAGCCCCTCGATGAGCGGTTCGGCGATCGTTTCGTCGTCCTCGATGAGCAGCACGTGTATGCCCATGGGTCCCGTCTCTCGAATTCATATTCTCTGCCCTGGAGCGGTCCACGCTACAAGAAACAGGTGCTCGCAGAACAGTGCACCAAAGAATGGCCAATCTCTGTGCGGGCGCTTGCCTTCGCTTAACCTTCGTCTGGTGTGCCCTCCTCTACGGTGTGACGACCTGGTCGAACTCCCCACCGAGGAGGCTTCGTTGAAGGCATTGCTGGACCATGCGCGCGCGTTCGGGCGCCGGGTCGAATTCGAAAGCGGTGAATACCGGAAACTGGCCGACGGGCAATATCCCGAGGCCCTCTTCATTACCTGCTCGGACTCCCGGGTCATACCCGCGCTGATTACCGGAGCGCGGCCCGGGGAGATATTCGAGCTGCGCAACGCGGGAAATATCGTGCCACCGTACGGCAGCCCCGGCGCGTCCGGTGAGGCGGCCACCATCGAGTACGCACTGGAGGTGCTCGGAGTTCAGGACATCGTCGTGTGCGGTCACTCACACTGCGGCGCGATGGGGGCGCTGAAGTCCGGAGACGACCTGTCGGCGCTGCCGGGTGTGGACGCCTGGCTCCAGCTGGCCCGCCCCGAGCTGACCCAGGTGCTCGACGCCGCCTCCGACGACCCGTCGCTGCCCGACGTGGCCCAGGGCAACATCGTCAACCAGCTGGCCGCCCTGCGGACCTACCCGATGGTGCGGCAGCGACTGGACGCGGGACGGCTGCGGTTGCACGGCTGGTACTACGAGGTCGACACCGGGCAGGTGCACGAGCTGGAGGGCGACGGCCGGTTCCGGGTGCATACCGGATGAGCGGGGCGCATGCGCGCGGGCGGACGCGCGCCAAGGGGGGCCGGCCGAATCTCAGGGGCGTGAAGCCGCTGAAGCCGGGGGGCGCGCAACCGCCGGCGGCCGGGAGCGTGACGCCGCCGAAGCCCGGGGGCGCCAAGCCCGACCTCGCCAACGAGATCACCGCCTCCCTCGTCGTCTTCCTCGTCGCGCTGCCCCTGTGCATCGGCGTGGCCGTCGCCTCGGGCGTCCCCGCCGAACTCGGCATCATCTCCGGGGTGATCGGCGGCCTGGTCGTCGGTGCGGTGCGGGGCAGCACGCTCCAGGTGAGCGGGCCCGCCGCCGGACTCGCCGCGCTGGTCGCGGAGACGGTGCTGGAGCACGGCCTGGCGATGCTCGGCGTCATCGTGCTGTTCTCCGGCATCCTGCAGATCATCCTCGGCCTGGTACGCCTGGGCCGGATGTTCCAGGCGATCTCCATCGCCGTGGTCCAGGGCATGCTCGCCGGCATCGGGCTGCCGCTGATGTTCAGTCAGGCCTATCCGATGGCCGACGCCAAGGCCCCCGGTACCCCGATCGAGAACATGACCGGGATACCGGGCCTGTTCGCCGACATCCTGACCGACCCGCAGGCGATGATCGCCACCCTGCTGGGCGTCGCCACGATCGTGCTGAGCTTCCTGTGGAAGAAGGTGCCGGGTCCGGCGAAGAGGATCCCGGCCGCGCTGGTCGCGGTCGGCGTCGGCATCCTGGTGGCCGCGCTGCCCGGCGTGGACGTGAAGACGCTCCAGGTCGGCAATCTGCTGGCGTCCGTGCGGGTGCCGGGCGCCGAGGAGTTCGCGGGACTCGCGGACGCCGCGGTCATCACCTCCGTCCTCACCTTCACCGTCATCGCCTCCGCGGAGAGCCTGTTCACCGCCGCCGCAGTGGACCGGATGCACAGCGGCCCGCGCACCCGTTACAACACCGAGCTCATCGCGCAGGGCGCCGGCAACACCGTCGCGGGCATCCTCGGCGCCCTCCCGATCACGGCGGTCGTCGCCCGCAGCTCGGCCAACGTCCAGGCCGGTGCGAAGACCCGTATCTCCCGTACCCTGCACGGCCTGTGGCTGCTGGCCTTCGCGCTGCTGCTGCCGCAGGTCCTGGCGCTGATCCCGATCTCGGTGCTGGCGGGCGTCCTCGTCCACAGCGGCTGGAAGCTGTTCGCGCCGGAGGAGTTCCCGAAGATGTGGCGGCAGGACCGGGGCGAGTTCGCCGTCATGGCGGTGACGACGCTGGTCATCGTCGCGACGGCCCTGCTCGAAGGCGTCCTCATCGGTCTCGCGGCCGGGATCCTGCTGGCCGCACTGCGGATGTCCCGGACGGTGATCCGCCAGCACGTCGAGGACGACACCGCGAAGGTCGTCATGGCGGGCAACGCGACCTTCCTGAGGCTGCCGCAGGTCATCGAGGCACTGGAGGCCGCAGCCGCCTCGGGCAGGCCCCGTATCCGCCTCGACCTGACCGGCGTGACGCACCTGGACCACGCCTGCCGCAGCCAGGTGGAGGAGTTCACGGCGCAGCAACGCGGGCTGGGCACCCGGGTGGAACTGCTGATGCCGGGGCCGGCGAGGACGGACGCACCCGGCGTTCCCGCGCGCACCCCGGAGGCGGGGCCGGCTCCCGCCCCGTCGCCGGTCCCCGGCCCGGACGCCGAGTGGTTCTACCTGGACACGCGGCCGATGCCGGCGGAGTACGACCGAGGCCCCGACGGATACGGCCGACCGCACGACGACTATGCGAGCACCTACCGGTCGTAGACCGATCCCCGCCCGTCCCCGTCGTGGTCCGCTCCCGGTCCCGTCCGTGTCGTGGTCCGATCCCGGTCCCGTCCGTGTCGTGGTCCGATCCCGTTCCGTCGTGTCGTAGACCGATCCCGGTCCGTCCGCGCCGGAAGCGGCCGGTCGTGTCCGGCTGGGACACACGGCACCCCGGGCCCGAGCGGACGGGTGGCCGTGGCCGCACCGGGGCCGACGGCGGCCAGGTGCGGCCACGGCGTGTCAGCACCCGCAGGGCCCGTGCCCGCTCAGGCCGTCGCCCCGCTGTCCACCACCAGGTCCGCGCCGACCACCGACGCGGCGTCGTCCGAGGCCAGGTAGAGGACCGCGGCCGCCACCTCCCGTGTGGTCGCGACACGGCCGAGAGGGAGGGCGGCACGGGCGCGCTCGGCCCGGTCCGCCTCCGTCTCACCGGGGTTCAGGGACATGGGGGTGTCCACGGGGCCGGGGCTGACGGCGTTGATGCGGATGCCGTCGCGGATGTGGTCGAGGGCGGCGCCCCTGGTGAGGACAGAGACGGCGGCCTTGGTGGCGGCGTACGCGGTGGCGCCGGGATGGCGGCTGTGGACGCCGAAGGTGGAGGCGATGTTGACGATCGCGCCGCCCGTCGGCTGGGAGCGCATCTGCCGGATCTCGGCCCGGAGGGCGAGGAACACGCCCGTGACGTTGGTGGCGAGCTGGGTGTGCCAGTCCTCCTCGGGGAGGTCGGCCAGCGGCGCGCCGCCGCGGAAGACACCCGCGTTGTTCACCGCCACGTCCAGGCGGCCGAAGCGGTCCACCGTCGCGTCCACGGCCGCCTGGACGTCGGCCGCCGCGGAGACGTCCGCCGCCACCGCCAGTGCCTTCCCGCCCGCCTCCTCGATCAGCGTCACCGTCTCGTCCAGCGTGTCCCGCCTGCGGCCGGTCACGACGACGTTGGCGCCCTCGGCGGCGAGCGCGAGCGCGATGGTCCGGCCGATGCCCGAGCCGGCGCCGGTGACGAGGGCGGTCCTGTCGGTGAAGCGGGTTCCTGTGGTGGCCATGGTCATGATCTCCCCTTTTCTTGACCGATTGGTTCATTATCAGGGCCGAAAAAAGGCCCCTCGAAACGAAGGGCGTTTCAGTCGAGCAGCGCCAGCGCCTGTTCCGCCGCGTCCCGCACCCGCGCCGGGTCCGGTGACGCCTTGCCCACGACCCTCAGGCCCTGCAGCAGGACCAGCAGCATGCGCGCGAGGGTGAGCGGGTCGCGGTCGGCGGGCAGTTCCCCTTGGGCCTGGGCGCGGACCAGGGCCGAGTGCAGCACCGTCTCCAGCTGGTCCCAGTTGCGCTCCACCTGCCGCGCGGCGGCCGGATCGTGCGGGGCGAGTTCCGCCGCCGTGTTGGTGACCAGGCAGCCGTTCAGGCGCAGTCGGTCGTCGGCGGCCTCGCTCGCGTACCGCCTGACGACGGATCGTACGGCCGGCAGCGCGGGCCCCGGCTGGGACAGCTCCCGCACGATCGGCGGGAGCCCGGCCCGGTCGTAGCGCTCCAGCGCCTTCAGGTACAGCTCGTGCTTGCTGCCGAAGGTCGCGTAGAGGCTCGCGCGTCCGATGCCGAGGTGTTCCACGAGGTCCGCCATCGACGTCGCCTCGTAGCCGCGCCGCCAGAACAGCTCAAGGGCTGCCTGGAGCGCGGCCTCGGGATCGAACTCCTTGGTCCTGGCCATGCGGGCCAGCCTAGGTTCAATCAGAATGATCGGTCAAGATAGCTGGGTGCTACGGCGCCCGTACGCTGCTATCCGGTGCTTCGCACCTCGTACGTCGCGATCCGCACCGACTCGTCATCCAGGCACTGCCCCGACTCCAGGTCGAACCGCTGCTTCAGCAGGGGCGAGGCCACGAACGGACGGCCCTGGTGGGTGCCGGTCAGGCCGCGGGAGAGGACCGCCGCCCCGCTGAACGGGTCGCGGTTGTCGATGGCGTACAGCTGTCCGGCGCGGTCGCGGAACAGGGCCACCTGGTCGCCGTTCGGCAGCAGGGCCGCCACACCGCGGCCGGGGAGCAGCCGGGTCAGGTCACAGACCGTCAACCAGTCCGCGCCCAGCTGTACTTGGACCTTCAGGTCGGTTGTCTCGGGTGCCAGGGTCATCGCTGGGCGCTTCCTTCCAGGGGACGGTGGCCGATGGTCAGCAGCGGCAGGTCGGGCTTGATCTGGTCGCGCTCGGGCACGAAGCCGACGACCGGGTCGGGGGTGTCGGGGGCGTTGACGAAGGAGACGAAGCGGGCGAGCTTCTCGGGGTCGTTGATGGTCTCCGCCCACTCGTCGCGGTAGTTCGCGACGTGTGCCGCCATCAGCGACTCCAGCTCCTCGCAGATACCGAGGGAGTCCTCCACGACCACCTCGCGCACATGGTCCAGGCCGCCGGGGATCCGCTCCAGCCACACGCTCGTGCGCTCCAGGCGGTCCGCGGTGCGGATGTAGAACATCAGGAACCGGTCGATCAGGCGGATCAGCTCGGCGTCGGACAGGTCCTGCGCCAGCAGGTCCGCGTGGCGCGGGGTGGCGCCGCCGTTGCCGCCGACGTACAGGTTCCAGCCGTTGGCGGTGGCGATCACGCCGAAGTCCTTCGACTGGGCCTCCGCGCACTCGCGCTGGCAGCCCGAGACCGCCGACTTCAGCTTGTGCGGGGACCTGAGCCCCCGGTAGCGCAGCTCCAGGTCGATCGCCATCCGGACGGAGTCCTGGACGCCGTAGCGGCACCAGGTCTGCCCGACACAGGACTTCACCGTACGCAGCGCCTTGCCGTACGCGTGCCCGGACTCGAAGCCGGCGTCCACCAACCTGGCCCAGATCAGCGGGAGCTGCTCGACGCGCGCGCCGAACAGGTCGATCCGCTGGCCGCCGGTGATCTTCGTGTAGAGACCGAAGTCGCGGGCGACCTCGCCGATCACGATCAGCTTCTCCGGGGTGATCTCACCGCCGGGGACGCGCGGCACGATCGAGTACGAGCCGTTCTTCTGGATGTTGGCGAGGAAGTGGTCGTTGCTGTCCTGCAGGGCCGCCTGCTCACCGTCCAGGACGTAGCCGCTCGCGCCGATCGTCGGGGCGAGGGAAGCGATGATCGAGCCGACGGCCGGCTTGCAGATCTCGCAGCCGTCGCCGCCCTTGGCGCCGTCGCGGCCGTAGCGGTCGAGCAGGTCCTGGTAGGTGTTGATGCGCAGGGCGAGGACGATCTCGTACAACTCCTCGCGGGTCTGCGAGAAGCAGCCGCACAGGCCCTTGTCGACCTCGACGCCGGACGCCTCCAGCTCGGCGGTGACCAGCTGGCCGAGGACCTTCACGCAGGAGCCGCAGCCGGTGCCGGCCTTGGTGCACTTCTTCACCTCGGGCACGGTCGTGCACTGGTGGTCGGTGACCGCGCCGCGGATCGTGCCCTTGGTGACGTTGTGGCAGGAGCAGACGACCGCGTCGTCGGGCAGGGCCGACGGGCCGAGCTGCGCGGGGGCCCCGGCACCGGCCGGCAGCACCAGCGACTCGGGCGAGACGGGCGGGACGGAGCCGGTGAACGCCTTCAGCGTGCCGTACGCCTCCGCGTCACCGACCAGGATGCCGCCGAGCAGCGTGCCGTCGCGGCCGATGACCAGCTTCTTGTACAGGCCCGCGCGGGAGTCGGAGTAGACGACGTCCAGGCAGTCCTCGGCGGTGCCGTGCGCGTCACCGAAGGACGCCACGTCCACGCCGAGCAGCTTCAGCTTGGTGGACAGGTCGGCGCCGGTGAACTCCGCCTCGTCCTCGGCGATCGTCGCGGCGGCCGTCTCGGCCTGCTCGTAGCCGGGGGCGACCAGGCCGTACACCCGGCCGTCGGCGGCCAGGGCGCACTCGCCGATCGCGAACACGTGCGGGTCGGAGACCGTACGGCACTGCTCGTCGACGGCGATGCCACCGCGCTCGCCGACCGTGAGGCCGCAGTCGCGGGCCAGCTGGTCGCGAGGGCGGACACCGGCGGAGAACACCACCATGTCGGTGGCCAGTTCGGAGCCGTCGGAGAGCTTCATGCCGGTCACGGCACCGGACTCGTCGACGACGATCTCCTGCGTGCCCACGCCCGTGTGCACGCTCAGGCCCATGTCCTCGATCGTGCGCAGCAGCGCGGCGCCGCCGCCCTCGTCGACCTGCACCGGCATCAGGCGCGGCGCGAACTCCACGATGTGCGACTCGACGCCCAGGCCCTTCAGGGCGCCCGCGGCCTCCAGGCCGAGCAGACCGCCGCCGACGACGGCACCCGTGGTGGCCTTCGTCTTCGCGTACTCCTCGATCGCGAGCAGGTCCTCGATCGTGCGGTAGACGAAGCAGCCCTCGGCGTCCTTGTTCGGCACCGGCGGCACGAAGGGGTAGGAGCCGGTGGCGAGGACGAGGGTCTCGTACTCGAAGACCTCGCCGGACCTGGCCGTGACCTTCTTCGCCTCGCGGTCGACGGAGACGGCCGGGTCACCGACGTACAGCTCGATGCCGTGGTCCTTGATGAACTCCATGTCCGTCATGGACAGGTCCTCGGGTGTCTTGCCCGAGAAGTAGGAGGTGAGCGCCACGCGGTCGTACGCCGGACGCGGCTCTTCGCACAGTACGACCACGCGGTGCGTGGCGGTCAGGCCGCGCTCGGCGAGCGCTTCGAGGAAGCGCTGGCCGACCATGCCATGGCCGACGAGCACGATCGTGGGGGTAGCCCCCGGGGTGGCCGTCATCAGGAGCCTCCATCGTTGGTGAGCAGGTGGAGCAGAGGGCCGCCGTCGGACGGGAGCGGCTCTGCTCCCTCCCAGGCGCGGGCGAGCGCGCCGACGGTGCCCAGTTCGCCGACGAGGACCCCGCCGACCAGGCGGTCGTCACGCACGACGACCTTGCGGTAGGTACCGCGGGTGGCGTCGGCGAGCTGCACGACGTCGTCGCCGGGAAGGGCCTCCGTCTCGCCGAACGCGGCGAGGTCGAAGAAGCCCTCACCGGCCAGTGTCAGCCGGGTCAGCGCCCGGGTGCCGGTGTAGCGGGCGCCCGCGTCCCCCGCCAGCAACTCGGCGAGCACGTCCGCCTGTTCCAGCGCGGGCGCGGCCAGCCCGTAGACCGTGCCGTCGTGCTGCGCGCAGTCGCCGACGGCCCGGATGTGCGGGTCGGAGGTGCGCAGTTCGTCGTCGACGACGACGCCCTTGCGCACGTCCAGTCCGGCGGCCTGCGCCAGACCCACGCGAGGGTGGACCCCGCAGGCCAGGACCACGAGGTCGGCGTCGAGCGCGTATCCGTCGGCCATCTCCACCGAGCGGACCGCGCCGCCGACGCAGCGCACGTCCCGCACCCGCAGGTCGGTGTGGACCTCTACGCCGAGGTCGGTGAGGTGCCGCCGGACCAGTTTCGAGGCGGCCGGGTCGAGCTGACGCTCCATCAGCCGCTCGGACTGCTGGGCGAGCACGACCTGCGCGCCGCGCAGCGCGAGCGCACGGGCCGCGGAGACCCCGAGGAGCCCGCCACCGATGACCACGGCCCGCACACCCGGTCGTACCGCCTTGGACAGGCCCAGGCAGTCGTCCATCGTGCGGAAGGCATGCACGCCTTCGGGCAGCACGTGGTCGGGGGTGAACAGGCCGCGCAGCGGCGGAAGTACGGGGTTGGAGCCGGTGGCGAGCACGAGCGTGTCGTATGCGATCCGCGAGCCGTCCGCGAGGTGCACGGCTCGCGCCTCGCGGTCGATCCCGGTGACCCGGCCGCGCGTCAGCCCCGCGGGCGCCGGGAGGGCGATCACGTCGGGGCTGTAGCGGCCGGCCAGCACCTCGGCGAGCAGCACCCGGTTGTACGGGCGGTGCTCCTCCTCGCCGACGAGGGTCACGGGCGTGCCGAACTCGCCGAGCCGCCGGGCGAGCCGAACGCCCGCGAGTCCGGCGCCGATCACCACCACACGCGTATTCGAGGTCATGGCATCGAGCGTGCGGCGCGGGTGTTTCCCGACCGCATCACGTCTGTTTCCCGCGAGGAACGCTGCCCTCAGCGGGGACCGGGGCGCGGTGTGAGGGTTCGGAGGGACGCGGGGGCCGGGCTGTGAGGCGGATACGGAGGGGCGCGGGTGGGGCTGACCTGACCCCGGTCCGGGTGTGGCCACCATCGCCTGCGGCGCGGGCGCTGCGGGAACCTGGGAGCCCGGTTCCCGCAGGTCACGCCCAGGGGGACGGACGATGGTCACGAGGCGCGGAGCGCGGTGCGGGACGCCGCGGCCACCACGGACAGCGCTGCGGCACGGGTGCGGCGGGTGGTCCGCGAGCCCTTCACCGCCGGGACGTGGCGCCGTTTCGCCTACGCGGTGCTCGCGTTTCCGGTGGTGTGGCATGCGTCCCACTGGGGCTCCTCGCGGCTCCTCGGGGCGCCGACGGGGCGCCGACAGCGGGCGCCGGTGCGGCGGCTGCTCGGCGTCGAGCCCGGCGACGGCTCACGCGCGGTACTGGTGCACGCGCTCGTCGCGCTGCCGGTGAACCTGCCGAGTGGGGGCCACCGGGCGGCCGATCTAGGGTTGCCCCGTGACGACACACCTTCAGGTCATCGTGCTCAACGGCGGCTCCAGCTCGGGCAAGTCCGGGATCGCCCGCTGTCTCCAGGCGGTGCTGCCGGACCCGTGGCTCAGCGTCGGCATCGACGGGCTGGTCGACTCCCTGCCCCCGTCCCTCAAGGAGCCGGGCGACGGCATCGGGTTCGCGCCGGACGGAGAGGTGAGCGTCGGGCCGCAGTTCCGCGCCCTCGAGCGGGCGTGGATGACCGGCGTGGCCGCGATGGCCCGCGCGGGCGCCCGCGTGATCGTCGACGACGTCTTCCTGGGCGGCGCCGCCTCCCAGGAGCGCTGGCGCACGGCCCTGGCCGGACTGGACGTGCTGTGGGTCGCGGTCCGCTGCGAGGCCCGGGTCGCCGCGGGCCGCGAGATCGTCCGAGGCGACCGGCAGCGGGGGATGGCCGAGTCCCAGGCCGACCTCGTCCACAAGGGCGTGGCCTACGACCTGGAGGTGGACACCACCCGCACCGAGTCGCTGGACTGCGCGCGGACCATCGCCGCGCGCGTGGGCTGACCTACGACCGCTCCGCGCGCAGCAGCAGGTCCACCGCCCCCGTCGTGTCCTCGTCCCCGTGCCCCTCGCCCAGCCACCGTTCCAGCAGGGCCGCGTACGGCGTCAGCAGTTCCGCGCTCACGCCCTGCTCCTCGGCCGTGGCCAGCAGCGTGGCGTTGCCCGCGACCTGCATCGCGAGGTTGGAGACGACACCTGTGGCGAAGTCGCCGCTCTCCAGCTGCTCGGCGGCCTTGTGCGCGGCGGGTGCCATCGCGCCGAGCCACGACACCAGCAGCGGCGCGAAGTCCTTCGGGGCGATGTCCTCCCGCCGGATCAGCGCGAAGGCGTGCAGAACGCCCGCGAACATGCCGCTCATCGCGCTCAGCAACGCCACGTCGTGCAGCGCCGCGAACCCGGGGTCGGCGCCCACGTACCGGGCGGCGGCCGGGACGGCGAGAGTGTCGGCGTGCTCTTCGAAAGCGCCGGGCGAGCCGCTGTAGAAGACGTACGCCCCCGACTCCGAGGCCCCGATCATCGGCGGTACGGCCATGACGCCGGCGTCCAGGAAGCGGGCGCCGCGTGCCTCGGCCCAGGCGGCGCGGGCGCGGCCCTGGGCGGGCGTCCCGGTGGTGAGGTTCACCAGGTCGCGGCCGGTCAGGTCGGCGTCGTCGAGCGCCTCGCCGACCGATGCGTCGTCCAGCAGGCAGACGACGACCAGTCGGCTCGCGGCCACCGCCCCGGCCGCGTCCGGGGCGACCGTCGCGCCCTCGGCGGCCAGCGGCTCGGCCCGGGCCGGGGTGCGGTTCCAGACGGTGACGGGATGTCCGGCGGCGAGCCAGGCGCGGGCCAGGGCGGTGCCCATGGCGCCGGTGCCGAGGAGGGTGAGGGGAGTGCGGGAGTCGCGCGGGTCAACCGGGTTGTCAGTCATGACGTTTAGGGTCATGTGGGGGAACGGCCCGCTCAAGTACGTACTTGGAAGTGGGTGGTTACCACCGGGAAAGGGTCCAGGCAGGGGAGGGACGACATGGGGGTCGGACGGCGGCCGGGGGCGTACGTCTGCGGCGTCGACGCCGCGATGGACGTGGTCGGCGGCAAGTGGAAGGTGCTCATCCTGTGGGCGCTCGGCGAACGTCCCTGCCGCTTCGGGGCGCTGCGCCGGGAGCTGCCGGGTGTGACCGAGAAGGTGCTCGCCGCCCAGCTGCGGGAGCTGGAGGCCGACGGCATCGTGCACCGCGAGGCGTACGACGAGGTGCCGCCGCGCGTCGAGTACTCGCTGACCCCGCTGGGCAGTTCGCTCAACGAGGCGCTGGCCCCGCTCGGGACCTGGGGCCGGGAGAACATCCTGGAGGCGTACCCGCAGCGGTCAGCGGCTGCCGGTGAGATGCGCGAACACGACGACGTTCCCCTGGTACCCGGTCGTCCGTGAGTAACCGCCGCCGCAGGTGATCACCCGCAGCTCGGGGCGCGGCGCCGGGCCGTACACCTTCTCGTCGGGGAAGTCCTTCGCGTCGTACACCTCGACGGCGTGCACGGTGAAGACGGCCGTGCCGCCGTCACGCCGGCCCACCTCGATCGTGCTGCCCTTCTTCAGGGCGCCGAGGCGGTAGAAGACGGCGGGTCCGTCGGCGTTGTCGACATGGCCGGCGACGATCGCGGTGCCCGTCTCGCCGGGCGTCGTGCCCGCCTCGTACCAGCCTGCGAGGTTGTCGCGCTCGGCGGGCGGGACGTCGAGGCTGCCGGTCTTCGTCAGGCCCAGGCCCATGAGGGGCGCGTCGACGCGGATCGAGGGGATGCGGATGCGGTCGGGCGGGGAGGGCGGGAGCGCCGGGGCGGCCGTGCGCCGGGCGGGCGGGTCCGTGTGCGACGTGGGCGGGTCACCCACCCCGGAACCCCGGTCGGCGGTCCTCCCCGACCCGGGCGAGGCGCTTTCCTCGGCTTCCCCGGCTTCCCCGGCTTCCCCGGCTTCCCCGGCCTGCGCGGCGGAGGGCTGCGGCGGGGCGTGGGTCTCGGCGCCGCTGTGCAGCAGCCAGGCGCCGCAGCACAGGGCCAGGGCGGTGGCCGCGGCTATGGCGGCGTTGCCGACGCTGCGGCGACTGCGCACGTGAGCCTCCTGGACTCTCCTCGGGCCGCCCTCGTCCCCCTCCGGGCCGCGAGGGGCGTCGGACCCGGAGGGGGAGGGGACGTGCGGTACCGGTGGACGGACAGCGGAGGGTGTCCGTCAGATCCCGTCGCCTCTCGCCCGGCGATGCAGGAGCCAGGTACCGCCCGCGGCGGCGACGGCGAGAGCCGCCACGCCTGCCGCGGTCTGTACGGGGTCGGTGCCGAGAGCGCCGCCGACCCCCGTCTTCACACTTCCTCTGGGATGCACCTGCTCGCGCGGGGCCGTCAGCGTGACCACCAGGTCCCCCGTCACCCGCCGGCCGCCCTCGGCGCAGGTCGCGACGATCTCGTACGTCCCCGGCTGCGCGCTCGGCGGCACCCGGAACCGCCCGTTCGCCTCCCGCCCGTGCGTGCTCGGCGCCAGCGTGAACGAACCGGCCCCCACCGCGCTGGCGTCCCCCGCCGCCGAACCGCCGTCGCCGCAGGCAGCCGTGTTCACGGTCACCTGCCCGCCCGGCACGACCGAGGACGGATCCACCTCCAGCCCACCACCGTCACCGCCGTACGCGGGCGTGACGACGAGACCGACGGCGCCGACGGCCAACGCGGTCCCGGTCAGCAGACGAGCGGTACGTCGCATCGATGCTCCTCCGAGCGCACGGGCCCACGACCCGCGGCACCCCCAGGTGCCGCCGCCTCGGCCGAGCCCTGCCCTTTTGAGGTAAGGGGCAGTGGGACGGGAGCGCTTCCTGAGAGGACGTCAGAAACGCGGTGAACGGGTGTCGGGCGGGAGTGCCCGAACGCCGTGCCGCCGATGTTTCAGCAGGTCATCGACTTGCTACGGACGTCGGACGGAAAAGTCGCCGAAGGGCGCGGCGCACACGTGTGAATGGGTGACCGGAAAGGACCGCACGGGCGGGGGCCCACCCCGGGCCAAGGCGCCCGCCCACCTACGTCCCGGCCCGTGATCAGTGAAGCCGCACGCCGGGCCGGCCGCGGGTCAGCACGGCCGGCCGCCCGCGTGCTCCGCCAGCACCTCACCCACTGCCCGGCGCCCCACTTGCGCCAGCACCGGATTCGTGCCGTTCCCGCACACGTCGCCGTAGTGGTGCTCGGCCGTCAGCCCGAAGCACAGGGCCCACCCCCGGCCCCGCGCCCAGGTCGCGTCGTCGACGTCGGCCGCCGCCCGGAACGCCTCACGGGCTCCGGCGCCGAAGACCGCCCACGCCGCGATGGTGTCGGCCGCAGGGTCCCCGACCCCGAGCCCACCGAAGTCGATGACCGCGGTGAGGCGTCCGGCGCGGGTCAGCAGGTTGCCGGGGAGGAGGTCGGCGTGCAGCCAGACGGGCTCGGCGTCCCACCGCGGCAGCCGCAGGGTCTCCTCCCACACCGCGGTGGCGAGCGCGGCGTCCAGCGTGCCGGCGGCACTCAGGTCGCGGATCGCGGCCCGGACGTACACGTCCCGCTCGGCGACCGGACCACCGCGGAACGACGGCGGACCGCCCGTCGCGTCCACCGCCCGCAGCGCCGCGGTGAAACGCCCCAACCGCGCTGCCGCGGCGACCGGGTCGGCCGGCGGCGCGTCGTAGGCGTTGTCGCCGTCCAGCCAGCCGTACACGCCCCAGGGCAGGGCATAGCCGGCGCCCGGCTCACCCAGCCCCAGCGGTGCCGGCACCGCCAGGGGCAGACGCGGGGCCAGCCGCGGCAGCCAGCGCTGCTCCCGCACGATCTGGTGAGATCCGCCGGGCAGCCGCGGCAGCCGTACGACCTTGTCGGCGCCCAGCCGGTACATCGCGTTGTCGGTCCCGGAGGACTCGACACGCGCCACCGGCAACCCACGCCACCGGGGGAACTGCTCCGCGACGAGCCGGGCGACCAGCGTTTCGTCGATGTCCAGTTCGTCGGCGTGCATCCTCGTGGGCGAAGGCATGAAACTCCGTGGTGGCAGGGGCGGGTCGACAGCGGAGCGTATCCGCCCGCCCCCACCACGGCCACGGCTTTTCACGGCCCTGGGCCCCGCCCCGGGCCGTCGCGTGGCGCGGCTCAGCCCACGTTCACCGCGCTCCAGGCGGCCCCCACGGCGCCGTGCTCGGCACTCCCCGGCCCGTACAGGTCCTCGGCCGCGCTGAGCGTCGCCGACCGCGCCCCGGCGTAGTTCGTCGAGGACGTCATGTAGACCGTCAATGCCCGGTACCAGATCTTCCCCAGCTTGTCCCGGCCGATCCCGTTCACCGAAGAGCCGTCACAGGTCGGCGAGTTGTAGCTGACGCCGTTCACGGTCCTCGCCCCGCTGCCCTCGGCGAGGAGATAGGCGAAGTGGTTGCCGACCCCCGAGGAGTAGTGGACGTCGAGGTCCTTCGTCGCCGTGCTCCAGCAGTCCACTGACTTGCCGTCCTTCGACGGCTTGTCCATGTAGCGCAGGGCGTTGCGCGGGAACCCCGACCGGACCACCTTCTCGCCGATCAGGTAGTCCCCCGGGTCGGCGGTGTTCGACGCGTGGAACTCCACGAGCGTGCCGAAGACATCGGACGTGGCCTCGTTCAGACCGCCGGACTCACCCGAGTACGTCAGCGCCGCCGTCTTCGACGTCACGCCGTGCGTCATCTCGTGCCCGGCCACGTCCAGCGACACCAGGGGGCCCAGCTGGGTGCCGTCCCCGTCGCCGTACGTCATGCAGAAACAACGGTCGTCCCAGAAGGCGTTGTTGTAGTCCTTGCCGTAGTGCACGCGGTTGTACGACCCCTTGCCGTCGCCCGCGATGCCCCTGCGGCCGTGGATGTCCTCGTAGTAGTCCCACGTCACGTCCGTGCCGTACTGCGCGTCGACCGCGGCCGTGGAGCGGTCGGTCGCCGCGCCCGTGCCCCAGTGGTTGTCGGCGTCCGTGAAGGCCGTCGCGGGGGCGCGGCCGAGGCAGACGGTGAGGACGCACAGATCCGTCCTGTTCTCGGCGTCCCCGGTGTAGGTGCCGCCGCGCGTCGGGTCCTTCAGCTGGTACGCCGACCCCGAGGGCGTCGTCTCCAGCGGCACCGTGCCGCCGTACAGCGACTTCCCGTCGCCCGTCGCCGACTCCAGGTCGTCCCACGCGTCGATCTGCGTGCCGGTGCGGGCGTCGGTCAGCACGGTGCGGGCGACCGGGTTGCCTCGGGAGTCCTGTGCGACGGCGCTCGTCCGCCAGGCCAGCTTCGGGGCGCCGTGCAGGGCGTCGACGACCAGTTCGGGCCGGGAGGTGAGCCGCTTCAGCGTCTCGCCGACGTTCACGGCACGCAGCGCGCTCGCCGCGAGGTCGGCCGCCCTGGGCGCCGGGACCGCCGGTGTCACACTCGGTACGAAGACCGTGTCCCGGGTGGCGCGCGAGGCGCCGCGGTACGTGCCGTCCTTCGCCAGGTGGACCACGAAGTCACCGCCCAGCACAGGCAGTTGGCGGTAGGTGCGGTCGTAGCGCACATGCTGTGTGCCGTCCGCGTCCACGATCACGTCGCGCACGGTGGTGTCCTGAGCCGTCGTCAGCCCGAGGCCGCGCGCCTGGCTCCGGAGGGCCGACGCCGCGTTCTCGATCGCGGTGGCCCGGGACGGCCTGTCGTCCGCGCCGGCGGTGGGGGAGAGGGTGGTGGTGAGGAGGGCGGCGATCGCGGCGGAGGCGAGGCCCACCGTGGCGCGTCGGGAACCTCGGGCGTGCAGCCGTATTCGGCTCATCGGTCTCCTTGAACTGGGCGGCGCAGAGATTGCCAAGATTCAAGGGGCCGTGCACATGCCGTGGCCAGGGTGAATCCGTGCAGGTGTGTGAGAGGAGAGAATCCTTTCTGTGACCCTCTCTCCCCGACTCCCGTTCTTCGTCTACGGCACCCTGCGCCCCGGTGAGTCCAACCACGACCGCTTCCTGCGCGGCCGCACCCTCGCGGAGGAACCGGCGCGGCTCGTGGGGGCGCGGCTGTACGACGGTCCGGGCTATCCGTACGCCGTCGAGGAACCGGGCGCGGGCGGCACCGTCCACGGCGAGCTCGTCACGGCCCGCCCCGAGGAGTACCCCGCGCTCCTGGCGGCCCTGGACCGGCTGGAGGAGTACGCCCCGGCCGACCCGCGCAACCTCTACGAGCGCATCGCCCGCCAGGTGGTGCGCGCCGACGGAACGGCCGTGCGGGCGTGGGTGTACGTGGCCGCGCCGGCTGTCGCGATCCGGCTGCGGGCGCACGGCCGTGTCATCGAGACGGGTGACTGGGCGATTCGCCGCGGCTGACGCCGGTCGGGCGGGCCGCCGGCCGCAGGTCGCCTACGGTTTCACCGCCTCCACCCCACCGGTCGCCTTCGGTTTCGCCGTCCCCACCTCACCGGCCTCCTACGGTTTCACCGCCTCCACCCGCACCGCGCACGCCTTGAACTCCGGCATCCGCGACGTCGGGTCGAGCGCCGGGTTGGTCAGGGTGTTGGCGCGGCCCTCGCCCGGCCAGTGGAACGGCATGAAGACCGTGTCCGGGCGGATGCCGGTCGTGATGCGGGCGGGGGCCACCGCCCGGCCCCGGCGCGAGACCACGGCCACGGGGTCGCCCTCGGCCGCGCCCAGGCGGGCCGCGAGCCGCGGGTGCAGTTCCACGAACGGGCCCGGCGCGGCGGTGTTCAGCTCGTCGACACGGCGGGTCTGGGCGCCGGACTGGTACTGCGCCACGACCCGCCCGGTCGTCAGCAGCACCGGGTACTCGTCGTCGGGCTCCTCGGCGGCGGCCCGGTGCGAGACGGGGGCGAAGCGCGCCCGTCCGTCCGGTGTGGCGAACCGGTCGAGGAAGAGGCGGGGCGTACCGGGGTGCACCGCGCCGGTGGTGTCGCCGTCCCCCTGCGCCGGGTCGTCGTCGGCCCGCGCCGACGAGTCCAGCGAGGCGTCCTCGCAGTCCCCGCAGTCCTCGGCGTCCTCGGCGTCCTGCGCGGAGAGCGCGGCGGGACACGGCCAGAACACCCCGTTCTCCTCCACCAGCCTGCGGTACGTGATCCCCGAGTAGTCCGCCGCTCCGCCCGCGCTCGCCCGGCGCAGCTCCTCGAAGACCTCCTCGGGGTCGGTCGGGAAGCCCTTCTCCAGGCCCCGCTCGCCGCCCAGCCGGGCCGCGAGCTCGTGCATGACCTCCAGGTCGCTGCGCACGCCCTCGGGAGGGGTGACCGCGCGCCGCCGCAGCAGCACCCGGCCCTCCAGGTTCGTCGTCGTGCCCGTCTCCTCGGCCCACTGGGTGACCGGAAGGACGACGTCCGCGAGCGCCGCCGTCTCCGACAGCACCACGTCGCACACCGCCAGGAAGTCGAGGGACCTGATGCGCTCCTCGACGTGCGCGGCGCGCGGCGCCGACACCACCGGGTTGGATCCCATCAGCAGCAGGGACCTGATGTCCGTGCCGAGGGCGTCCAGCAGCTCGTACGCGCTGCGGCCGGGCCCCGGAAGGCTGTCCGGGTCCACACCCCACACCTCGGCCACATGCCGCCGCGCCGCCGGGTCGTCCAGCTTGCGGTAGCCGGGCAACTGGTCGGCCTTCTGGCCGTGTTCACGCCCGCCCTGCCCGTTGCCCTGCCCGGTCAGACAGCCGTAGCCGGACAGCGGCCGGCCCGCCCGCCCCGTCGCCAGGCACAAGTTGATCCACGCGCCCACGGTGTCGGTGCCCTTGGACTGCTGCTCGGGCCCACGCGCGGTCAACACCATCGCGTGCTCCGGCTCGCAGAACATCCGCACGGTCTCCCGGAGTTGCGGAACGGACACCCCCGTGATCCGCTCCACGTACTCCGGCCAGTGCGCCATCGCCGCGGCCCGCGCGTCCTCCCAGCCGACCGTGCGCTCCTGGACGTACTCCTCGTCCACCCGCCCCTCGGCGACGACCAGGTGCAGCAGGCCGAGGGCGAGCGCGAGGTCGGTGCCGGGCCGGGGCATCAGGTGCAGGTCGGCCTGCTCGGCGGTCTTCGTACGGCGCGGGTCGACGACGATCAGCGTGCCGCCGTTCTCGCGCAGTTCGTTGAAGAACCGGAGCGACGGCGGCATCGTCTCCGCCAGGTTCGAGCCGACGAGGACGACGCAGCCCGTCTTCGGGATGTCCTCCAGAGGGAAGGGCAGACCGCGGTCCAGCCCGAACGCCTTCATGCCCGCGGCCGCCGCCGACGACATGCAGAAACGGCCGTTGTAGTCGATCTGCGAGGTGCCGAGCACGATCCTCGCGAACTTGCCGAGGCTGTAGGCCTTCTCGTTGGTCAGACCGCCCCCGCCGAAGACCCCGCACGCGTCCGGGCCGTGTTCCGCACGAGTGCGGCGAAGCCCCTCGGCGACGCGGTCGAGCGCCTCGTCCCAGCCGGCCGGCACGAGCGTGCCGCCCGACCGCACCAGCGGTGAGGTCAGACGGACGCCCGCGGCCAGGACCGCCGGCGCCGTACGGCCCTTGCCGCACAGCGCCCCCTTGTTCACCGGGAAGTCCGGCCGCTCGACCACCGCGACACCCCCGTCCTGCGTGGGCGTGAGGTTCATTCCGCACTGCAGGGCGCAGTACGGGCAGTGCGTGGGCGTCGCGGAGTTCTGCATGCCCTTCAGCGTGCTTCCGGCGTGTTACGCGCACGGCGGCTCCCTGTTACGCGGCCGGGACGGTGACCTCCCCGTCGCCGCCCGGCCGCCGTGAGGCGCACAGGCGCCCTCCCCTTGTCGCCGCCGACCGGTACCGGAGTTGCCGCTGGTGCGGAATTCGGCTCGCGTGTCTCATTCCGTACCGCGATTGGCCGGTCACAGCTAGTTGAGATTTGAAGAGCCGGGGTTACAGTCGTGGCCCGGGCGGCTGCCGGACTGCCATGGATTCCGCCCGGCCGCTCAGCGCCGCTCAGTGCGTCCGCATCTCCGCACGGCATTCGACATATCGGGCATGCCCGCCGCTCATCCCGGCCGCATCCGCGCGCGGCTCCGCCGCGTACGGCAAATCCGCCATTCGAAACAGCCCGCCAGGAGGTCTCCCGATCATGCCCCAGCGCCCTTCCGGCCCCCTGGGTCACCTGACCCCTCATGACCAGCGCCTCTTCTGGCAGTACGGCCGAGGCCCCACGGTCCCCGTCCCCGATCCGCTGATCCACCGCGCCGTGGAACGGCAGGCCGCGGCCGCGCCGTACGCCCTCGCCGCCGAGCACCTCGGCGACCGGATCACCTACGGCGAACTCGACCGCGCCGCCGACGCCCTCGCCGCCCGCCTGGTGCGGGAGGGCGTACGCCCCGGTGACCACGTCGGACTCTTCGTGCGCCGCTCGATCCCGATGCTGGTCGGCCTGCTCGGCATCCTGAAGGCGGGCGCCGCCTACGTGCCGCAGGACATCGGCCTCGCGCCCCCGGCCCAGCTCGCCCACGTCGTCCGCACCGCCCGCACCCGCGTCGTCCTCACCGCGGCGGAGTACGCGCCCCGCGTCCCCGGCGGTCCGCGCGTGATCGCCCTCGACGAGCCGCCGGCGTACGGCACCCCGACGGCGCCCGCCCGTCCGGTTCGTCCGGTCCACCCCGACGACGGCTGCTACGTCCTGTTCACCTCCGGCACCACCGGCTGCCCCAACGGCGTACGGGTCACCCACCGCAACCTGGCCAACATCCTCCTCACCGCCCCCGGCGACCTCGGCATCCGCCCCGGCGACCGGGTCGCCCAGCTCCTCAACGTCGCCTTCGACATGGCCGCCTGGGAGATCCTCGGCTGCCTCACCCACGGCGGCACCCTCGTCATCCGCGGCAAGGACATCGCGGCCGCGGCACGTACGGCGGACGTACTGATCGCCACCCCGACCGTCCTGTCCGGCATCGACCCGGCCGCCTGCCCGCACGTGCGCACGGTCGCCGTCGCCGGCGAACCCTGCCCCCGTCCCCTCGCCGACCGCTGGGCCCGCCGTGCCGCCTTCTACAACTGCTGCGGCCCGACCGAGACGACGATCGTCAACACGATGAACCGCCACGGCCCCGACCGGCAGCTGCTGACGATCGGCCGCCCCACCCCCAACAACACCGTCTACGTCCTCGACGCCGACCGCCGTCCCCTCCCGATCGGCGAGGCCGGTGAGATGTGGGCGGGGGGCGCCTGCGTCTCGGCGGGCTACCTCGGCAACGAGGCCCTCACCGGCGAGCGCTACGCCCCCGACCCCTTTCTGGGCGGTGACCACCTGATGTTCCGCACCCGTGACCTGGGCCGCTGGACACCGGACGGCGAGCTCGAACACCTCGGCCGCACCGACGACCAGGTCAAGGTCCGCGGCTTCCGCGTCGAACTCGACTCCGTCTCCTCGGTCCTGGAGTCGGTCGAGGGCTGTGTACGCGCGGTCACCCTCAGACGGGACGCGCGCACCCTGGTCTCCTTCGTCTGCCCGGCGGACGTGGACCCCGACCGGGCCCGGCGCGCGGTGGCGGACGCGCTGCCGTACTACTGCGTGCCCGAGAGTGTCATGCCCCTGACAGCTCTGCCGGAGACCGACCGCGGGAAGATCGACAAGCAGGCGCTGCTCAGGATGGCGGGAGCCGCCCGATGACCACGTCCCTCGACCGCCGGACCGACGAACTCCCGCCGCTCACCTCCGGTGTACGCCGTCTCCTCAAGCATCCGCGCCTGATGCACCACAACCGCCTGGCGGCTCTGGTGCTGACGGCCAACCTCGCCTTCCTGTGGGCCGTCGGGGTCCCGTCCGAGCGGACCATGGGCCACGCCGCCCTCGCCAACCTCGCCCTCGCCGTCCTCGTCCGGCAGCAGTACGTCGTCAACCTCCTCTTCCGGCTGGCCACATGGCCGCCGACGAGCTGGCCGCTGAAGGTCCGCTGGACACTGGGCAAGGTGTACCACTTCGGCGGACTGCACATGGGCGGGGCGCTGGCGGGCACGGCGTGGTTCCTGGCGCTGACCCTCACCGCGGACGACCCGCGGCGCACGGCCGTGGGCTGGACCCTGACGGTCCTCCTGGCGCTGATCGTCGCCACCGCCCTGCCGCCCTTCCGCTCCCGCCACCACGACCACTTCGAGAAGATCCACCGTTTCGGCGGCTGGACGGCCCTCGCCCTGTTCTGGACGCACACGCTCCTGGCGTCCCCCGGCCCGGTGGAGGTGGCGGTCCTGTCGGTCGTCACCTTCAGCGTCGTCCTGCCGTGGCTGAGGCTGCGCAAGGTCGACGTACGCCTCGAACGCCCCTCCTCGCACGTCGTACTGGCCCGCTTCGACCACGGCGAGACACCCTTCGCGGGCTCGTCCACGGCGATCAGCCGCAGCCCGCTCACGCAGTGGCACTCCTTCGCCAACGTCCCGGCGCCCGGTGAGTCCGGTTTCCGGCTGACGATCTCCAGGGCCGGTGACTGGACGGGGTCGTTCATCGACGACATGCCGGCGAAGGTCTGGGTGAAGGGCATCACCACGGCCGGCGTCGCCAACATCGAGACCCTCTTCCGGAAGGTGGTCTACGTGGCGACCGGCAGCGGCATCGGCCCCTGCCTGCCCCACCTGCTCGCCGCCGAAGTCCCCTCCCGCCTGGTCTGGGCGACCCGCGACCCCCGCGCCACCTACGGCGACGCCCTCGTCGACGAGATCCTCGCCGTCCAGCCGGACGCCGTGGTCTGGGACACCACCCGCGACGGCAAGCCGGACATGGTGCGCCTCGCCTACGCCGCGTACCGGGACTTCGGGGCCGAGGCCGTGATCTGCATCAGCAACAAGAAGCTGACCTGGCAGGTGGTGCACGGCCTGGAGCGGCGGGGGATCCCGGCGTACGGCGCGATCTGGGACTCGTGAGGGAGACGACCGATGAACCACATCAAGCTCGAACGCCACGGCCGTGTCGTGACCGTCCGACTGCACCGCCCCCGCGTCCGCAACGCGCTCAGCGGCGAACTGCTCACCGAACTCCTCGACGCGCTGCGCCCGCTGGACACCGACCCCGAGGTGGGCTGCTTCGTCGTCACCGGCTCGGACACGGTGTTCGCGGCGGGCGCCGACATCAAGGAGATGGCGGGGCGGTCCGCCGTCGAGATGGCCGCCGCGGACTACTTCGCGGCCTGGGAGGACTTCGCCGCCCTGCGCACCGCGAAGGTCGCCGCCGTCAACGGCCATGCGCTCGGCGGCGGTTGTGAACTGGCGATGATGTGCGACCTGGTCATCGCGGGCGAGTCGGCGGTCTTCGGCCAGCCGGAGATCAAGCTGGGCGTGATCCCCGGCATCGGCGGCACCCAGCGTCTGACCCGTCTCGTCGGCCGGGCGAAGGCGATGGACCTGATTCTCACCGGCCGCACCATGGACGCCCAGGAGGCCGGACGCTGCGGCCTCGTCTCCCGGGTGGTCCCGGACGAGAGGGTCCTGCCGGAAGCGCTGGAGGCGGCCGCGACGATCGCCTCGTACGGCGCGGCGGCACTCACGGCGGCCCGTGAGTGCGTCGACCAGGCGCTCGAAACCGGCCTGCGGGACGGCATCCGCTTCGAACGCCGGGTCTTCCACGCCCTGTTCGCGACGGACGACCAGAAGGAGGGCATGAACGCGTTCCTGGAGAAACGCCGGCCGCGCTTCACCGGCCGCTGAGGCACCCGTCGGCGACGCCGGGACGGGAGCGGGCGCCTCTGACCGGCCGGTCCGGGCCTACCCCCGACCGGGCCGGCCTCCCTCCCCTCCCGAAGCGGCGGGGCAGGCGGCGGGTCGGTCGCCCCGGCCCGCCGCCCGGAGCGCGGTGCGGGCGCGGCCCCGTCTCCCGCCCGGGTCAGGGATCCCTCGTGGCCGGAACACCCGGGTCGGCCTGCACCCCGCGGGCGTGGCGACGGCAGGGCCACCGGTCCCGGCGCTACGGCCCGCTCGGGCCTATGGTCGGCGGGCCGAGGCCGCCTGCTGCCGCTGCCGCTGCCGCTGCCGCTGCCGCTGCCGCTGCCGGTGTCCGTGCCGGTGCCGGTGCCGGTTCGCGTCGCTCGCCCGGTGCGCCGGCGGTTCAGGTCGGCGGTGCTCGGTGTGCTGGGGCCGGTTCGGGTGTAGGCCGCGTCGAGGTCGTCGGCTGCCGGTGCTGCTGCTGCCGCTGTCGGTGCCGGTTCGCGTCGCTCGCCCGGTGCGCCGGCGGTTCAGGTCGGCGGTGCTCGGTGTGCTGGGGCCGGTTCGGGTGCATGCCGCGTCGAGGTCGCCGCCTGCCGGTGCCGGTCTGTGCCGTCCGCCCGGTGCTTCGGTCGTTCAGGCCGACGGTGCGGGGTGAGGCTCGGGCCGTCTCGGGTGTGTGGCGGGCCGACGCCGTCGGTCTCCGGCTCCCGGCCGTCCCGCCCGCCCGGCGCCGCTCGCGGTTCCGCCCACGGACGGCCGGCGTCGATGGGGCCACACCGTGCCCTCGCCCCGCCGGCCGAGCTGCGCCTCCGGCCGGCGGGGACACGGCGAGGCCCCTGCGTGGGGGGGCGGGCCGGCTCCGGGGTGCCGCTACCTTTCGGCCGCCAGCGCTTTCGCCACCCCCGCCTCCCTCGGCCCGAGGAAAGTGGGATCCGGCTCGAACAGGGCGTCCAGGGCCGCCTTGCCGGCCGCGAAGATCTCCCGGGTGCCGCCGTAGTACCAGGTCGCGTCGTGCTTGGCGTCGACCCCGACGCCGTACGACGCCACCCCCGCCTCCTGGCACAGCGCGACCGCCCGCCGGATGTGGAAGCCCTGACTGATCAGCACCGCCTCGTCGACGCCGAAGATCTTCTTGGCCCGGACACAGGAGTCCCAGGTGTCGAAGCCCGCGTAGTCGCTGACGACACGGGAGTCGGGCACGCCGTGCCTGGTCAGATAGGCGCGCATGGCGTCGGGCTCGTCGTAGTCCTCGCGGCTGTTGTCCCCGGTGACGAGAACGACCTCGACACGGCCCTCGCGGTACAGCTCGGCCGCCGCGTCGAGCCGGTGCGCGAGGTACGGGGACGGCTCGCCGTCCCACAGCCCGGCGCCGAAGACCACGGCGACGTCGGTGCGCGGCACGTCGGCCGTGGTGCGCAGCCGGTCCGCGGTCACGACGTGCATCCAGGTGGCCGGAAGCAGCGCCAGCACGCACCCCGCCATCACGGCCTGCACCAGCCGGCGCTGCCCGGCGCGGGTGCGCGGCAGCCCCGGCGGGCGCGGCTTCGGTCGGCGCATCGGACGGTCCCTCCCCCGGTCGGCTCACCGCCTGCTCTCGACAGTCAGGGACGTCCTGTCGTCCGCCGCGGTTCACTCCGCGCGACGTGACCAGGTTCACTTCATACGACGAAACCGCAGGTCACGGCCGCTCACAGGGCCCAGGGGCCGCACCGTGAATTCGGTGTAAGAACCCGTCACCCCTGTGAAACGGGGCGGCAACGTCCCGCCCTCACCATTGATCCATGACGGCGTCGACCCCTCCTCGCGACGAGTCCCCGACGGCCCACCTCGACAGTACGGCGCACCTCATGAACCGGATCAGCAGCCAGCTCGCCAGCCAGCTCAGCCTCGTCTCGCTCGACGGCCGGCGCCGCCCCGAACCTCCCGCGGTGCCTGAACGGCCTGGGCGGTACCCCCATGCGCTCGTCGTCGTGGCTCACGGCAGCCGCGACCCGCGTGCCCTGAGCACCGTCCGCGCGCTCCTCGACAAGGTCCGCGCCCTGCGCCCCGGCCTGCCCGTCCACCTCGGCCACATCGAGCTGAACGAGCCGCTGCTCCCCGACACCCTCGCCGCGCTCGGCACCGGCGAAGCGATCCTCGTCCCGCTGCTGCTCAGCCGCGGATACCACGTCAAGCGGGACATCCCCGAGATGGCCGCCGAGGCCGGCGTCCACGCCCGCGTGGCCCCCGCCCTGGGCCCGCACCCGCTGCTGGTGGAGGCTCTCCACGCCCGCCTGGCCGAGGCGGGCTGGCGCACCCGCATGGACGACGCCACGCGCCGCGCCAGCGCGGTGATCCTCGCCGCGGCGGGCTCCCGCGACCCCGAGTCGAAGGTCGACACCTCCCGCACGGCCCAGCTCCTCGCCGACCGCCTGGGCGTCCCGGTCGTCCCGGCCTACGCGACCACGGCGGCCCCCACGGTCGCGGACACCGCCCGCGCCCTGGCCGCCCGCGGCCGCACGAGGGTGGCCGTCGCGTCGTACTTCACGGCCCCCGGCCGCTTCGCCACCGAGTGCGCCCAGGCGGCCCCGTGGATCGCCTCGGCACCGCTGGGCACCCACACCGCGATGGCGAGGCTGCTGCTCCACCGCTACGACCAGATGCTGACGACGCCGGTCACGGCGGCACCGGAACTGGCGTCGGCGTAGAACGCCCCGGAAGGCGACCGACCGGGGCGGGCGAAGGCGACTCCCCGGGGCGAGTGGGCGAGACACAGCCCACTGTTTGTCACTGCCTGCCTTTACTGTCGGTGCATGTACTACGACGAGTCGGCAGTCGAACGCTGGGCCCCCGAACCCGACAAACGCCCGGGCCGCACCGCCTTCCAACGCGACCGCGCCCGCGTCCTGCACTCCGCCGCCCTCAGACGGCTCGCCGGCAAGACCCAGGTCGTGACACCCGGAACGCACAGCCACGCCTGGGACCCCAGCCCCCGCACCCGCCTCACCCACTCCCTGGAGTGCGCCCAGGTCGGCCGGGAACTCGGCGCGGCCCTCGGCTGCGACCCCGACCTCGTGGAGGCAGCCTGCCTCTCCCACGACCTCGGCCACCCGCCCTTCGGTCACAACGGCGAGGTCGCCCTCAACGAGTTCGCCGAGGACTGCGGCGGCTTCGAGGGCAACGCCCAGTCCCTGCGCCTCCTGACCCGCATCGAGCCCAAGCGGTTCACCCCGGAGGGGTCCGTCGGCCTCAATCTCACCCGGGCCACCCTCGACGCCGCCACCAAGTACCCCTGGCCGCGCGGCGCCCACCCCACCGACCCGGCGTCCCCCAAGTTCGGTGTCTACGAGGACGACCGGCCCGTCTTCGACTGGGTCCGCAAGGACGCCCCCGGCGCCCGCACCACCTTCGAGGCCCAGGTCATGGACTGGTCGGACGACGTGGCGTACTCGGTGCACGACGTCGAGGACGGACTGCACGCCGGCCACATCGACCCCAACTGCCTGCACGCCGAGCCCGAACGCGAGGCGGTCTTCGCGGTCGCCGTCGGACGGTACGTCCCCGAGGACACCGACGCAGCCGAACTCGCCGCCGCCCTCGACCGCCTCCAGGACCAGGAGTGGTGGCCGCACGGCTACGACGGCTCGGCCGTGGCCCAGGCCCGCCTCAAGGACGCCACCAGCCAGCTCATCGGCCGTTTCTGCCTGGCCGCGGAGAGCGCCACGCGTGCCGCGTACGGCTCCGGGCGGCTCACCCGCTACGGCGCCGAACTGGTCGTACCGCGCGAGACCCGGCTGGAGTGCGCGGTCCTCAAGGCCGTCGCCGACCGGTACGTCATGCAGCGCGCCGAGCAGGAGCGGCTGCGCGCCGACCAGCGGATCGTCGTCGCCGAACTCGCCGAGGCGCTCACCGCCCGCGCCCCCGACGGGCTGGACCCGCAGTTCCGGACCCTGTTCGACCAGGCGGGGGACGACCGCGCCCGCAAACGGGTGATCGTCGATCAGATCGCCTCCCTGACGGATGCCTCGGCCCGCTCGCTGCACGCGCGGTTCACACAGAGGGCGTAAGGGCGAGGAGCGGGGGGAGGGCAACTCGCGCCCGCCGGACGACCCTTCACCGGCCCGTGACCGGTGTGGCACCTGAGGCGAACGGGCACTCGAAAGTGACCCTGCGTGGCCTGATCGGGTCACCCCCTCTTCCCGCATCACGCTGCGTGCGGGACGCTCGCATGTGGCGGCACCCTTACGAGGAGGCATCAAGTGGTCGACGCGGATCAGACATTCGTCATCGTCGGAGGAGGACTCGCCGGCGCCAAGGCGGCCGAGACGCTCCGCGCGGAGGGCTTCACCGGGCGGGTGATACTGATCTGCGACGAGCGCGACCACCCCTACGAGCGGCCGCCGCTGTCCAAGGGCTACCTCCTCGGCAAGGAGGAGCGCGACAGCGTCTTCGTGCACGAACCCGCCTGGTACGCGCGCAACGACATCGAGCTGCACCTCGGCCAGACCGTCGACGCGATCGACCGTACGGCGAAGACGGTCCGCTTCGGCGAGGACGGCACGGTCGTCCACTACGACAAGCTCCTGCTGGCCACCGGCGCCGAGCCGCGCCGCCTGGACATCCCGGGCACCGACCTGGCCGGCGTCCACCATCTGCGCCGCCTCGCGCACGCCGAGCGTCTCAAGGGCGTTCTGGCCTCGCTCGGCCGTGACAACGGGCACATCGTGATCGCCGGCGCCGGCTGGATCGGCCTGGAGGTCGCGGCGGCGGCCCGCGAGTACGGCGCGGAGGTCACCGTCGTCGAGCCGGAGCCGACCCCGCTGCACGGCGTGCTCGGCCCGGAGCTCGGCGCGCTCTTCGCCGAACTGCACCGCGAGCACGGGGTGCGCTTCCACTTCGGCCGGCGGCTGACGCGGATCGTCGGCCAGGACGGCATGGTGCTCGCCGCCCGCACCGACGACGGCGAGGAACACCCGGCCCACGACGTCCTCGCGGCGATCGGCGCCGCACCCCGGACGGCGCTGGCGGAAGCGGCCGGGCTGGAGATCGCCGACCGCGCCCACGGCCGCGGCGTCCTGGTCGACGCACAGCTGCGCACCTCCGACCCCGACATCTACGCGGCCGGCGACGTGGCCTCCTTCCCGCACGCCCTCTTCGACACCCGGGTACGCGTCGAGCACTGGGCCAACGCGCTCAACGGCGGACCGGCGGCGGCACGGGCGATGCTGGGGCAGGACGTCACCTACGACCGGGTGCCCTACTTCTTCTCCGACCAGTACGACCTGGGGATGGAGTACAGCGGGTGGGCCCCGCCGGGGTCGTACGACGAGGTGGTGATCCGCGGCGACGCGGGCAAGCGGGAGTTCATCGCGTTCTGGGTGAAGGACGGCCGGGTGCTGGCCGGGATGAACGTGAATGTGTGGGACGTCACAGAGCCGATCCAGCGGCTGATCCGCTCGAAGGCCCGGGTGAACACCGAGACCCTCGCGGACCCGCACATTCCGCTCGAAAACCTCGTCCCATAGGTGTCAGTGCACCCCCGTAGAATTCACGCGTGGCAGGACGGATCAACGACGAGGACGTGAAGGCGGTACGGGACGCGGTCCCGATCGACGCCGTGGTGTCCGAGTACCTCCAGCTGCGGAACGCGGGCGGCGGCAACCTCAAGGGCCTGTGCCCCTTCCACGACGAGAAGTCGCCGTCCTTCCAGGTCAGCCCGAGCAAGGGGCTCTTCCACTGCTTCGGCTGCCAGGAGGGCGGCGACACCATCACGTTCGTGATGAAGGTCGACCACCTCTCCTTCTCCGAGGCGGTCGAGCGCCTCGCCGCCCAGGCCGGCATCACCCTGCGCTACGAGGAGGGCGGCTACAACCCCTCCCACCAGCGCGGCGAGCGCATCCGCCTGGTCGAGGCCCACAAGATCGCCGCCGACTGGTACGCCGAACAGCTGGCCACCAGCCCCGAAGCCGACACCGGCCGCCAGTTCCTCGCCGAGCGCGGCTTCGACCAGTCCGCGGCCCAGCACTTCTGCGTCGGCTACAGCCCTCAGGGCTGGGACCACCTCACCCGCCATCTGCGCGGCAAGGGCTTCACCGACAAGGAACTGATCCTCTCCGGACTCTCCCAGGAGGGCCGCCGCGGCCCCATCGACCGTTTCCGGGGCCGTCTGATGTGGCCGATCCGCGACATCGGCGGCGACGTCGTCGGCTTCGGCGCACGCAAGCTCTACGAGGCGGACAACGGGCCCAAGTACCTCAACACCCCCGAGACGGCGATCTACAAGAAGTCCCACGTCCTGTACGGCATCGACCTCGCCAAGAAGGAGATCGCGAAGTCCAGCCGCGCCGTCGTGGTCGAGGGGTACACCGACGTCATGGCCTGCCACCTCGCCGGGGTCACCACGGCCATCGCCACCTGCGGCACAGCCTTCGGCGGCGATCACATCAAGATCCTGCGCCGGCTGCTGATGGACAACGGCTCAGCCCGCGTGATCTTCACCTTCGACGGTGACGCGGCGGGCCAGAAGGCGGCCCTGCGCGCCTTCGAGGACGACCAGAAGTTCGCGGCGGAGACGTACATCGCGATCGCGCCCGACGGCATGGACCCCTGCGATCTGCGCCTCGCCAAGGGCGACGAGGCGGTCGCCGACCTGGTCGAGCCGCGCACCCCGCTGTTCGAGTTCGCGCTGCGCCAGATCGTGCGCCGCTACGACCTCGACACCCCGGCGGGCCGCGCGGCCGCGCTGGACGAGGCGGCGCCCGTCGTCGCCCGCATCAAGAACAGCGGCGCCCAGCACGAGGTGGCCGTCGAACTCGCGGGCATGCTCGGCATCCTCGACACCCAGTTCGTCGTCAAGCGGGTCGCCCAACTGGCGCGCTGGGCACGGGACCGCGGCGGCAGGGGACCGGCGCCGACGCCCCGCGGCCCGCAGCAGCCGTACGACGCCGCCCCCGCCCCCCGCGCCTCGGGCCCGGCCCTGACCCTGCGCAACCCGGTCTACGCGACCGAGCGCGAACTGCTCAAACTCGCTCTCCAGCGGCCCGAGTTGGTGTCCCCGGCCTTCGACGCGTACGGCGTCGACGAGTTCACCGCCGCCCCCTACGCCGCCGTACGCCAGGCCATCATCGAAGCGGGCGGCGCGGAGTACGGCATCCAGGACGCCCAGGAGTACCTGGTCCGCGTCCGCGAGGCGGCGCCCGACGACCAGGTCCGCGCGATGGTGACGGAGCTGGCGGTCGAGGCGATCATGCGCAGGACCGTCGACGAGAACTACGCCGGCGAACAGCTCGTCACCGTCCGCCGCCGCGCCGTCGAGCGCCGCATCCGCGACATCCAGAGCCAGCTGACCCGCCTCGGCGCGGGCGGCGACCCCGCCCAACTGGCCGCCGTGCAGAACGAGTTGTGGGTGTTGCAGCAGTACGACCAGGCGTTGCGCGAGCGCGGGGCGGCGGCGCTCTGAGCGCTGCCGCCGCGGGGGCTGCTCGGGCGGGATGATGTCGAGCCGGAGGCCCCGCGCCGCGACCCGCCGCGCCGCGACCTCGTCCACCCGGCCCCCCAGCGCCTCAAGACGCCGCCGTCCTGCGGCCGAACGGTCCGAGTAACCGCCCGGTCACGGACCGGACTCAAAAAGTCACCGCACGCCCCTCGTGGCGGCGATGTGTCGTACTCCACACTGGGTTCCGGTGCCTGAGTCCTCGGAGCGCGGCCGATCCGTTCCTCACGGGTCCCACACCCCCGCGGTTCCGCTCATCGCGTACGGGACGGACAGCGGCGAGGCCGCCGACTCCGCCCTCGAAGCAGCGCTGCCGTACGCCTCGGCAGCGATCATCCTGGAGGTCGCCCCCGTGCAGACCCAGACCCTCATCCAGACCGACAGTACGGACGGCACGGATCGGGAAGCGGAGACCGGCGTTCTCGTCGCGGTACCGCCGCAGAGCCGTGTCGCGCACCACCCGGAGACGGAGCCGGAGGCCCCGTCCGAGGCGGCCGAGCCGCCCGCCGACGCCTTGGACGGTCCCGAGGCCGCCGAGCCCGTCGAAGCACCGCTGCCGCCCCGCGCCCGCACCGCCGACACCAGCGGACCCTCCTCCGACCTGTTCCGCCAGTACCTGCGGGAGATCGGCCGCATCCCCCTGCTCACGGCCGCCGAGGAGGTCGAACTCGCCCGCCGCGTCGAGGCCGGCCTGTTCGCCGAGGAGAAGCTGACCAGCACCCCCGACCTGGAGAGCCGGCTCGCCCTCGACCTGGACCGCCTCGTCGTCATGGGCCGGATGGCCAAGCGCCGCCTCATCGAGGCGAACCTGCGGCTCGTGGTGTCCGTCGCCAAGCGGTACGTGGGCCGCGGCCTGACCATGCTCGACCTCGTGCAGGAGGGGAACCTCGGCCTGATCCGCGCCGTCGAGAAGTTCGACTACGCCCGCGGCTACAAGTTCTCGACCTACGCCACCTGGTGGATCCGCCAGGCCATGTCCCGCGCCCTCGCCGACCAGGCCCGCACCATCCGGGTTCCGGTCCACGTCGTGGAGCTGATCAACCGGGTCGTCCGCGTACAGCGCCGCATGCTGCAGGAACGCGGCTACGAGCCGACGCCGGAGGAGGTGGCCGCCCACCTCGACCTGCCGCCCGAGCGGGTCAGCGAGGTCCTGCGGCTGGCCCAGGAACCGGTCTCGCTGCACGCCCCGGTGGGCGAGGAGGACGACGTCGCCCTCGGCGACCTCATCGAGGACGGCGACGCCGCCTCGCCGGTCGAGTCGGCGGCGTTCCTGCTGCTGCGGGAACACCTGGACGCGGTCCTCTCGACCCTGGGTGAGCGGGAACGGAAGGTCGTACAGCTGAGGTACGGCCTCGCGGACGGCCGCCCCCGCACGCTGGAGGAGATAGGCCGCATCTTCGGCGTGACGAGGGAACGCATCCGTCAGATCGAGTCCAAGACCCTCAACAAGCTGCGGGACCATGCTTTCGCGGATCAGCTGAGGGGGTATCTGGACTGACGCCGTGTGCGGGCCGGCCCACGACACCACACGGCACCTCCGACGGCGCCTCAGTCCACCTCGGCCACCGCCTGCGCGAACTGCGCCCGGTACAGTCGCGCGTACGCCCCGTCCGCCGCCAACAGCTCGGCGTGCGCGCCCTGTTCCACGATCGCCCCGTTCTCCATGACGAGGATCGTGTCCGCGTCCCGGATCGTCGACAGCCGGTGCGCGATGACGAACGAGGTGCGCCCGTGCGCCAGCTTCGCCATGGCCTTCTGGATGAGCACCTCGGTACGGGTGTCGACCGACGAGGTCGCCTCGTCCAGCACCAGGATCACCGGATCGGACAGGAACGCCCGCGCGATGGTGATCAGCTGCTTCTCACCCGCGCTGACCCCCGACCCCTCGTCGTCGATCACCGTGTCGTACCCGTCGGGCAGCGTACGGATGAACCGGTCCGCGTGGGCGGCCCGCGCGGCCTCCTCGATCTCGCCCCGGGTCACCTCCCGGGCGGCGCCGTACGCGATGTTCTCCGCGATGGTGCCGCCGAACAGCCACGTGTCCTGCAGCACCATCCCGATCCCGGCCCGCAGTTCGTCCCGCGACATGCGGGCGATGTCCACGCCGTCCAGGGTGATCCGCCCGGACGAGACGTCGTAGAACCGCATCAGCAGGTTCACCAGCGTCGTCTTGCCCGCGCCGGTCGGCCCGACGATGGCGACCGTGTGCCCGGGCTCCACCGTCAGCGACAGGTCCTCGATCAGCGGCTGGTCCGGGTCGTACCGGAAGGACACCGCCTCCAGCGCCACCCGGCCCCGCAGCTGCTCGGGCCGCGCCCCGGGCACCGGATCGGCCTCCTGCTCCGCCGCGTCCAGCAACTCGAAGATCCGCTCGGCCGACGCCACACCCGACTGGACCAGGTTCGCCATCGACGCGACCTGCGTCAGCGGCATGGAGAACTGCCGCGAGTACTGGATGAAGGCCTGCACGTCACCGATGGACAGCGAACCCGACGCGACCCGCAGGCCGCCGACCACCGCGACCAGCACGTAGTTGATGTTGGACACGAACAGCATCAGCGGCTGCATGATCCCGCTGTGGAACTGAGCTTTGAACCCGGCCTCGTACAGCGCCTCGTTCTGCTCGGCGAACTGCTGCGCCGACTCCTCCTGCCGCCCGAACACCTTCACCAGCGTGTGCCCGGTGTACATCTCCTCCACATGCGCGTTGAGCTTGCCGGTGGAGCGCCACTGCTGCACGAAGTGCGGCTGCGACCGCTTCCCGACCCGGGTGGCCACCACGAACGACAGCGGCACGGTCACCAGCGCCACCAGCGCCAGCAGCCACGACACCCAGAACATCATCACCAGCACGCCGATGATGGTGAGAACCGAGTTGATCAGCTGGCCCATCGACTGCTGGAGCGTCTGCCCGATGTTGTCGATGTCGTTGGTCGCCCGGGACAGCACCTCGCCGCGCCGGCTCTTGTCGAAGTACGACAGCGGCAGCCGCGACAGCTTCGCCTGGACGTCCTCGCGCATCCGGTACATCGTGCGGTTCACGGCCCGGTTCACCAGCCGTGTCGCCACCGCCATCAGCAGACCGGCCACGACGAACACGGCGAGCGCGAACAGCAGCACGTGCCCGACGGCGGTGAAGTCGATGCCCTGGCCCGGTGTGAAGTCGGTGCTGCGCAACATGTCGGCGATCTCGCCGTCACCGCGCTCCCGCATGGCCGCGAGAACCTGGTCCTTGGTCGCCCCCGGCTCGAACTCCCGCCCGACGATGCCGGCGAACACCAGGTCGGTGGCCTCACCGAGGATCTTCGGCCCGGCGACCGAGAGGCCCACGCTCACGACCACGCAGAACAGCAGCCCGTAGAGGGTGAGCCGTTCGGGCTTGAACCGGGCGACGAGCCGTCGGCTCGACACCTTGAAGTCCAGCGAGCGGTGGTCCGGTCCGGTGCCGGCCATCATCCGCCCCATCGGCCCGGCCATCAGGCAGCCTCCGCTTCCGTCAGCTGGGAGAGCACGATCTCCCGGTACGTCTCGTTGTCCGCCATCAGCTCGTGGTGGCGGCCCGTGCCGACCACCCGCCCCTCGTCGAGCACGACGATCCGGTCCGCGTCCCGGATGGTCGCCACGCGCTGGGCGACGATGACGACGGTCGCCTCGGCGGTCTCCCGGGCGAGCGCCGCACGCAGCGCCGCGTCCGTGGCGTAGTCGAGGGCCGAGAAGGAGTCGTCGAACAGGTAGATCTCCGGACGTTGCACGAGGGTCCGCGCGATCGCCAGCCGCTGCCGCTGGCCACCGGAGACGTTCGTGCCGCCCTGCGCGACGGGCGCGTCCAGCCCGCCCTCCAGCCGCTCCACGAACTCCTTGGCCTGCGCCACCTCCAGTGCGTGCCACAGCTCCTCGTCCGTGGCGTCGGGATCGCCGTGGCGCAGGTTGGTGGCCACCGTCCCCGCGAACAGATACGGCTTCTGCGGCACCAGCCCGACGGTCCGCGCCAGCAGCCCGGGATCGATGGACGCCACGTCCTCGCCGTCCACCAGCACCTGCCCGTCCGTAGCGTCGAACAGCCGGGGGACCAGCCCCAGCAGGGTCGACTTCCCGCTGCCCGTCGAACCGATCACGGCCGTCGTCTCGCCCGGCAGCGCGACCAGGTCGATCCCCTTCAGCACCGGCTCCTCGGCACCCGGGTAGCAAAAGCCCGCGCCCCGGATCTCCAGATGACCGTGCCGGCGCAGCTCCCGCACCGGCGCGGCCGGCGGAACCACGCTCGACGACGTGTCCAGCACCTCCTGGACGCGCTCGGCGCACACCTCCGCACGCGGCACCATCATGAACATGAAGGTGGCCATCATCACGGACATCACGATCTGCATCAGATAGGCGAGGAACGCCGTCAGGTCACCGATCTGCATCCCGCCGCTGTCGATGCGGTGCGCCCCGAACCACACCACCGCGATCGACGACAGGTTCACCACCGTCATCACGATCGGGAACATCAGCGCGAGCAGATTTCCCGTGCCCATCGCCATGTCGGTGAGCTCGACGTTGGCCTTCCGGAACCGCTGCTGCTCGTACTCGTCGCGCACGAAGGCGCGGATCACCCGGTTGCCGGTGATCTGCTCGCGCAGCACCCGGTTCACCGTGTCGAGGCGCTCCTGCATGGTCCGGAACAGCGGCCGCAGCCGTCGTACGATCAAGGTCACGCTGATGCCCAGCACGGGTACCACCGCGACCAGCACCGCCGACAGCGGCACGTCGAGGCCCAGCGCCAGCACGATGCCGCCCACGCACATGATCGGCGCCGACACCATCAGGGTGAACGTCATCAGGGCCAGCATCTGGATCTGCTGGACGTCATTGGTCGTACGGGTGATCAGCGAGGGCGCGCCGAACTGCCCGACCTCACGCGCCGAGAAGGACTGCACCCGGTCGAAGACGGCCGCCCGTACGTCCCGGCCGAGCGCGGCGGCGGTCCGGGCGCCGTAGTGGACGGCACCGATGTTGCACACGACCTGAGCCAGCGAGATGCCGATCATCAGGGCACCGTGGGACAGGATGTAGCCGGTGTCGCCGTTGACGACGCCCTTGTCGATGATGTCCGCGTTCAGCGTGGGCAGGTAGAGGGTGGCGCAGGTCTGCAGGAACTGCAGCAGCACCAGCCAGGCGATGGGTTTTCGGTAGGGCCTGAGGTAGGTCCGCAGAAGTCGTATGAGCACGCTGCTTCTCTCGGAGTGGGCGAGTCGGCGAGGAGAGGGGCCATTGGTTGCCCTTGGCCCCTATCGTCGGACACTCCACCCGTGTTACCTCAACCGATTAACCCATGAGCGGTGCTTCGTACGGCCTTCCGGGTGCGGTTCCCACCGGTCTCTCACCTTCCGCTACGGCCGGAACGCCCCGGGATGCGTCTGCTCCCGCACCGACACGAACTGCTGGCGCACCGCCTGACCCACCGCCAGCTCCTCACCCGGCTCCAGGACCTGCGCGGCCGCGCCCTGCCAGACGGGCGGGGTGCGCGGGTCGAGAGAGCCCTGCGACACGCCGAGCGCCCACGCCGCCTGCCGGGCGGCACCGATCGCCGCGTAGTCCGCGGGCTGCGGTACGACGACCTGCGCCCCGAACAGCATGGGCGCCGCCGCCTGCACCGCGGGCAGCTCGGCGGCCGCCCCGAGCAGGAAGATCCGCCGCACCTCGACGCCCCGGCCGCGCAGCACGTCCAGCGCGTCCGCGAGCCCGCACAGCATGCCCTCGAACGCCGCCCGCGCCAGATGTTCCGGCTTCATCGACTCCCGCCTGAGCCCCGCCAGCGTTCCGGCGGTGTGCGGCAGGTTCGGCGTCCGCTCGCCCTCCAGATACGGCAGCAGGACGAGGCCGTGGGCTCCCGGCGTCGACTTCATCGCCAGGTCGGACAGGCTCTGCAGATCGGCCGCGCCGAGGAGTTCGGCGGTGCCGCGCAGGGTGCGGACGGCGTTGAGGGTGGTGACGACCGGCAGGTGCATGCCCGTCGCGTCGGCCAGCGAAGTGATCATCCCGCTGCTGTCGACGAGGGCCTCGGGGTGGACGGCCATCACGGACCCGGAGGCGCCGAGCGACACGACGGCGTCGCCCAGCCCGATGCCGAGCCCGAAGGCCGCGGCCATGGTCTCGCCGGTGCCCGCGGAGATCAGCAGCCCTTCCGGGGTCGTACCGGCCGCCTCCGCCGGCCCGATCACCTCGGGCAGCATGGCCTGGTGTCCGAGCGCCAGCTCGACGAGGTCGAAACGGTAGGAGCCGGTGGCCGCGGACCAGTACCCCGTCCCCGAGGCACCGCCGCGATCTGTGGTCCTTCTCACGGGCCGGCCGAGGAGCTGCCACACCAGCCAGTCGTGCGCCTGCATCAGGACGGCGGCGCGCGCCGCGTGCTCCGGCTCGGTCTTGGCGAGCCAGCGCAGCTTGGTCACCGGCTGCGCGGCCTGCGGCACACAGCCCACGGCCTGCGCCCACGCCTCACGACCGCCCATCGCGTCGATCAGGTCGGCCGCCGCGACCTGCGCCCGCTTGTCCCCGCCGACCATCGCCGGGCGCACGGTGTTGCCCTGGGCGTCCAGCGGGACCACGGCGTTCTGCTGCGCCGACACGCCGATGGCCTGCACGCCTTCGAGCAGCCCGCCGCCGGCGGCCTCACCGAGGGACAGCAGCCAGGCCTGCGGGTCGACGTCGGAGGGACGGGTGCCGCTGCCGTCCGGCGACTCCACCGGGTGCGGGGCGTACCCCTGCCTCAGCACGGCCCCTGTGTCCGTGTCGCATACGACGATGCGCGTGAAATCGGGCGAACTGTCCAACCCGGCGACTATCCCCATGGCCCAAATTGTGCCGTAGCGCTGCGCTTGCTCGGGCCATGGGCGCCGCGCGGACACGTGTGAGTTTGCGGGCGCGGGCGTGTCGCGGCCGGTCGCGCCCACGCGACCCGCTCGCCTGTCGGCACGGCCCCGCGCCCCTCAGAGCACCGCGGTCGCCACGGTCATGTGTTGCTCGTGCCCCAGTCGTCCTCCGCACCGCCGTTGTGGGCGCTGCGTTCGCGCAGGTTGCGGACCCGGTCGGCGACCGATTCCGGCACCCGGTCGCCCACCTTGTCGCTGACCGCGTGGTAGGCCTTGCCCGCGAAGACGCGGCTCTGCTGTGCGGCCGTCTCCGCGGTGTTGCGGACGGCGGGGTTCTGCGCGACCTGGCGCGCGGACTTCTTCAGCTGTTCGTAGCGCTCGCGTCCGGCCCGTGTGCCGAGCACGTACCCGACGGCGAGTCCGACGATGAACGTGAGCCGGTAGCGCATGGCGGCCACCCTTCCCTCGTGTAGGTCCCTGGTGCGGCGTCGGCGCCGGGGGAGAACCGATTGGCGGAGCACCCCCCTGCTTGCGCTAATGTATGTGTCGCAGCGAGCGCACGCCCCCTGGCGAATACCCAGGTAGGTACGTTCGATGCAACGAGGCATTCCTCCGTAGCTCAATTGGCAGAGCAGCCGGCTGTTAACCGGCAGGTTACTGGTTCGAGTCCAGTCGGGGGAGCTCGGTCCTCCGTAGCTCAATTGGCAGAGCAGCCGGCTGTTAACCGGCAGGTTACTGGTTCGAGTCCAGTCGGGGGAGCATGCTGAACGAGGACCCCTCAGGGGTCCTTTTTCATGTTCGGCCTCGTGCCCGGGAACCGTGCAGGTCGGAGCGGAGTCCTTCAGGGCATGCGAAGTCGACCATACGAAGCAGGAGATCGTATGAGCGGCTATGCTGCGGCAGACGGCGCGCACACTTGTACGCGACACGCCGCTATGGGGCGGTAGCTCAGCCGGTTAGAGCAGCGGACTCATAATCCGTCGGCCGTGGGTTCGAGTCCCACCCGCCCCACCAAGGAAAGGTCAGAGAAACGTTCTGGCCTGCTGAAACGTGACTGCGGCGGCTGCCGTTGCCGACCTGATCGTCCACCCGGAAGCATCGGCCGGGGCCCTGCCGCGGGTCTCGGTGCCGGTCGCCCCGCCGAGCGGCGGTCCGGCGGGGCGGGGAGGACGGTCCGCCGAGGCGGCCGGGCCGCTACTTGAGCTGGTCGGCGGTGAAGTAGTCGTCCACGACCAGGACGTCGTAGTTGCTCTTGTCGACGGGCGTGGGCTGCAGCAGGTTGGCGGGCACGGGCTTGGCGCCGTTGTTGTAGTCCGTCCTGTTGTTCACCCACGGCGTCCTGCCGACGATGATGTCGTCGACCATCTCCGCGGCGGCCTCGGCGAGCTTGCGGACGTCCTTGAAGACGGTCTGCGACTGCTCGCCCGCGATGATCGACCTCACCGACGGAAGTTCGGCGTCCTGGCCGGTGATGACCGGGTACGACTTGCTGCCGGAGCCGTAGCCGTCCGACTTCAGGGCGGCCAGGACGCCCCTGGAGATGCCGTCGTACGGCGACAGGACCGCGTCGACCTTCTTGCTGCCGTACCACTGGGCGAGGAGGCCGTTCATGCGCTTGTGCGCGGTGGGCCCGTCCCAGCGCAGGGTGGTGATCCGGTCGAGCTTCGTCTGACCGGACGGGACGAGCAACTGCTTGCCGTCCAGGTACGGTTGCAGCAGCGCCATCGCGCCCTCGTAGAAGTACTTGGTGTTGTTGTCGTCGGGAGAGCCCGCGAACAGCTCGATGTTGAACGGGCCCTTGCCGTCCTCCAGACCGAGCCGGTTGGAGACGGAACGGTCATCTGCCGGGCGGCCGGGGGTACCGGCCGCCCGCCTGAGGTCACTCGCAGACGATCTCGTCACGAGGGGAGTAATGCGTGCGGAACGGCTCCCGCTTCACCTCTTCGCCGTCGCGCAGGAAGACCCGCTCCACGGTGACGTCGAATCCCTCCAGCGGAGTCTGCGGCACGCACTTCTCGTCGGTGCTCACCCTCTTGCGCGGCTCCTTGACGTTCCTGCGCGGCCCGGTCACCGACTCGATCTCGTCGTACTTCCGGGTGCCGAGGATCGTGATGGTCACCGAGGTGTCGGTGGACTCGGCCTGGATGTACAGGGCGTTGCCGGAGTCGTTGCGAAAGCGCAGGTCCAGGCTGCCCCAGGCGACCGTCGCCTCGCGGCCCTCGGGATAGCGCTCGATGTAGAAGGAGTGGGCGCCGTACTCGACGGGCTTGAGGCCGGCGAAGAACATGGCGTTGAACATGGTCGTGGCCACCGAGGAGACACCGCCGCCGGGCGCCTTCTTGTACTGGTCGTCGAGGATCATGATGCCCTCGACGAAGCCGTTCTCCTCCGTGCGCTCACCGACGGTGCGGTTGAAGCTCCAGGTCTTGTCCGGCATCACGACGGAGCCGTTGATCAGTTCCGCCGCCCGGCCGATGTTCTTCGTGCGGTACGGCGCCGGTTCGAAGTTCACCGTGAACGAGGACATCTTCTCCGTCAGGCCCAGGCGCTCGGCGTTCTCGGCGGTCACCTGAGGCTGGGTCACCCGGGTGGCGATCGCCCCGCTGCGGTCGGTGCCCGACCTGGTCAGCAGCGGCATCACGGCCTTGCCCAGCGCCTCGTCGGTGACCTGGACGGCGGCCCTGGCGTCGTCGTCGGCCACCACCTCGTCGCCGTCGAGGCGCAGCGTGGCGTTCCGGGGCTCGGTCGGCAGGCCGGACAGGGGGCGGGCGACCGCGGGGGCGGCACGCAGGCCCTTGGCGTCCAGCCGCGGGGTCAGCCTGCCGTCGCCGTCCGGTGGCATCGTCAGGTGTTCGCCCAGGACGTCCGGGTCGACGGTGAACCGCCGGTCGGCCACGGTCAGCCTGATGGGCCACGACATGGCAGGCCGGGCGAACTCGCGGACCGCCCGCCGTACCTCCCGCTCCGTGACCTTCGGTGTGGTCACGCGGGCGGGCAGGGCCGTGACGGAGCCGGTCTCGGCGCGCAGGAAGGCGGCGCGCAGCGGCTCGACGGCGGCCTTCGTGTCCAGGGCGTGGCCGTCGCGCGGGGCGACCTCGCGGACCCGGCCGTCGTCGAAGGTGACGGCGCCGTCGCGGACCTTCTGGTCGAGCGACTTCGCCAGCCGGACCAGACCGGAGCGGGCCTTGCCCTCGTCGACGCGCACGACCGGCTCGACGGCACCGCCCGAGTGGAACAGCCCGCCGATCACGGCGAACGGATCGGCGTCGTCGGTGCGCCCGGCGCGGTCCACCGTCTTCTCGTGGTCGAAGGTGATGCCGACCTGCCGTGGTTCGACCGTGCCCCTGCGGTCGCCGACCGTCACGGTCAGCTCCCGGGACGCGGCCGGCCCCAGCCGGTCCTGCAGTTTCCGGACGGCCTCCGCGCGGCTCAGGCCGCCGATGTCCACCCCGCGCACGGTCGTCCCCGCCTCTATGTCGCCGCCCGCGACCAGCAGCCCGGCGAGGTACAGGCCGCCGACGCCCAGGGTCAGCGCGCCGCCGGCCAGAGCGAGGGGCGGCAGGGAAGCTATGCGGGGAGCGGAGGCTCCTCGCGGGACGGAGGGGATGCGCAGGCGCATGGGTCTCCCGGCGGATCGACAGGGTGGTGCGGTCTTCGACGGCACGGCGCTGTGCGTGAGGCAAACACATCCAGCTAGCCATATACGGGCGAAATCGCCTATGTCGTGGGACACGTTTGTCCCAGATCACGCAGGTGCCGCAGTCACCGCTCCGGGCGGTGCCCCGGTCGACGACGCGTGGGAACGCGCCCGCACGGTCCTGCGGGCGCGTTCCCACGCCGAGGGGCGTACCGGTCAGGCCCGGGAGGGCACCTCGGCCGTCTCGTCCGGCGCCGCCGGCCGTTCCCCGGACGCCGCCAGGGCCCGGTTGCGGCGGACGGAGGCGATGAAGGACGCCGCGATCAGGACGACACCGATCAGACCTGTGACGATCTCGCTGATCCGGTACTGGATGGTGATCAGCAGGATCGCGGCGAGCGCGCCGATCGCGTAGTGGGCGCCGTGCTCCAGATAGACGTAGTCGTCGAGGGTGCCCTGGCGCACCAGGTACACCGTCAGGGACCGGACGTACATGGCGCCGATGCCCAGGCCGAGCGCCATCCAGAAGATGTGGTTGGTGAGGGCGAAGGCACCGATCACGCCGTCGAACGAGAAGGACGCGTCCAGGACCTCCAGGTACAGGAAGAGGAAGAACGCCGCCTTGCCGGCGAGGGCGACCACCGGGACGGGCCTGCCTTCCGCCCTGGCCTTGTCCGCCTCCTCGTGCTCGTGTTTTTCCTCTTCTTCGAGCTTGTCCTCGAAGTAGCCGGAGAGGCCGCCGACCACGAGATAGGTGATCAGGCCGGCGACGCCGGAGAGCAGCACGGTGGCGGTCTTGTCCGCGTGACCGGTGCTGACGTGGGCGTGACCGGCGAAGGTCGTCGCGGTCGCCAGCAGGACGAGCAGCGCGACGCACACCGACAGCATGTCGATCCTGCCGAGCCTGGCCAGCGGGCGCTCCAGCCGGCCGAGCCACTGGACGTCCCGGTCCTCCAGGATGAAGTCCAGGAAGATCATCAGCAGGAACATGCCGCCGAAGGCAGCGATCGCCGGGTGGGCGTCGGTGACCAGGTCCTCGTAGCGGCCGGGCTGGTCGAGGGCCAGCTGGACCGCCTCCACGGGGCCCACCTTGGCGCTGATCGCGACGATCACCACGGGGAACAGCAGCCGCATGGCGAACACGGCGACCAGGATGCCGACGGTGAGGAAGATCTTCTGCCAGAAGGCGTTCATCTTCTTCAGGATCCCGGCGTTGACCACCGCGTTGTCGAAGGACAGCGAGATCTCCAGGACGGACAGGATCAACACGAGCCCGAAGGCCTCCCACCCCCACTGCCAGGCGGCGAAGGCGAGGCCGAGCGCCGTGACGGCGAACGACCAGCCGAAGGTCCTCAGCACCACCGTCAGCCCTCCGCCTTCACGGCGAGGACCGGGCAGCCCACGCCCAGCAGGATCTGCTGGGCCGCCGAGCCCATGATCAGCTTGCCGACCGCGCTGCGCCGCCGCAGCCCGATCACCACCAGGGACGCCTCCGTCCGCTCCGCGAGGTCGATGATCTCGTCGGCGGCGTCCCGGGCGCCCAGGACCTGGCGGACGTCGAAGTCGACGCCGAGGGCCGCGAGGTCCTCGCGCACATGGGTCAGGTCGGGTTCCTGGGCGAAGCGGGGGTCCACCAGGGCGTCGCCCCGGCTGGTGTTCACCACCAGGAGTTTCTCGCGGCGCCGCCCCGCCTCGTCGATCGCCGCGCGCAGCGCCGCCTCCCCCTCGGGCGAAGGGACGTAGCCGACCAGGATGGTCATCTCGTGTCTCCAGATGTCTCGGGTGTCTCAGGCGGCGCTTCGCGCGCGCAGGGGAGTTACGACGAACCGGCCGATCAGCGGCCACACCAGGACCAGCGCGACCACCGCGTAGACCGTGTACGACACCGGGCCGCCCAGCAGGCCCGACAGCTCGCCGCCGGACAGCTGCAGGGAGCGCCGGCCCTGCAGCTCCGCGCGCGGGCCGAGGATCACGCCGACGATCAGCGGCAGGACCGGCAGTCCGAAGCGGCGCATGGCGAAGCCGAGGAGGCCCAGGGTGAGCAGGATGAACAGGTCCAGGGGCTGGGCGTTGACGGCGTAGGCGCCCATCGACGCGAAGAACAGGATGCCCGCGTACAGGTAGGGGCGCGGGATCTGCAGCAGCTTCGCCCACGCCGGGGCCAGCGGCAGGTTCAGCAGCAACAGCAGCAGGTTGCCGATGAAGAGGCTGGCGATCAGGACCCAGACCAGGCTCGCCTCGCGTTCGAACAGCAGGGGTCCGGGCTGGATGCCGTACGACTGGAAGGCCGCCAGCATCACGGCCGCCGTGGCGTTGGTCGGCAGGCCGATCGCCAGCATCGGGACGAGGGTGCCCGCGGCGGACGCGTTGTTCGCGGCCTCCGGGCCCGCCACACCCTCGATGGCGCCCTTGCCGAACTCCTCGGGGTGCTTGGTCAGCCGCTTCTCGGTGGCGTAGGACAGGAAGGTCGGGATCTCCGCTCCGCCGGCCGGCAGCGCGCCGAACGGGAAGCCGAACGCCGTGCCGCGCAGCCAGGGCTTCCAGGACCGCTTCCAGTCCTGCCCGCCCATCCAGGGCCGTCCCACCGGGATCACCTCGGCCGGCTTGCGGCGCAGGTGCGCGGCCACCCACAGCGCCTCGCCGACCGCGAAGATGCCGACGGCGACCACGACGACGTCGATGCCGTCGGCCAGCTGCGGAACGCCCAGCGTGAGCCGCTGCTGACCCGACACCGAGTCGATGCCGACCAGCCCGATCGTCAGGCCCAGGAGCAGCGAGACGAAACCCCGGATGCGCGAGGAGCCCAGCACCGACGTCACGGCTATGAACGCCAGCAGCATCAGCGCGAAGTAGTCGGGGGCGCCCAGGCTGACCGCGAAGTCCACCACGAACGGGGTGACCAGGACCAGCAGGAGGGTGCCGATGGTGCCCGCCACGAAGGAGCCGATCGCCGCCGTGGCCAGGGCCTGGGCGGCGCGGCCCGCCTTCGCCATCTTGTTGCCCTCGATGGCGGTGACCACGGACGAGGACTCGCCGGGGGTGTTCAGCAGGATCGACGTCGTCGAGCCGCCGTACATGCCGCCGTAGAAGATGCCGGCGAACATGATGAACGCCTGCACCGGCTCCATGCCGTAGGTGACGGGCAGCAGCAGCGCCACCGTCATCGCCGGGCCGATGCCCGGCAGGACGCCCACCGCGGTGCCGATGACCACGCCGACCAGGGCGAGCAGCAGGTTCATCGGGTCCATGACGTCCGCGAAGCCCTGCATGAGGTTGTTCAGGTTGTCCATCGGGGCCTCACAGGATTCCTTGCAGGACCCCGGCGGGGAGGTTGACGCCGAGGCCGATCGCGAACGCGTAGAACGTCGTCAGGGAGAGCGTCGCGGCGATGAGCAGATTGCGGATGTAGTGGCGGTTGCCGAGGGCGAACGCGGTGCCCCAGAACAGCAGGGCACCGCTGATCACCCAGCCGAGCCGCTCGATGAGCAGCGCGTTCGCCAGGAACACTCCGACCAGCAGCAGCACGGTGCGCCAGTCGCTGCCGCTCGACAGGTCGACGTCCTCGCCGGCCTCCGGCTCACCGCGGCCGCCCCGGGCCACGTCCACGGCGTACAGCGCCGCGAGCAGCACGAGCAGGCCGCCCAGGATCAGCGGCACCGCGCGCGGGCCGACCGGGTCGGTGCCGCTGGTGATGTGCGGGATGCCGAGGGCGTCCACGATCACGGCGGTGCCCAGCAGGGCGAGGAACGCGCACACACCGTACTGTGCGCGGTCCCCGCCCTCCCGGGGCGGACGGGAGTCCTCCACGGTCCGTTCCCTCACGTCGGAGCTCATGCCAGCCCGAGTTCCGCCAGCAGGTCGGCGACCGCCTTGTCCTGCTCGGTCAGGTAGCTGCCGAACTCGTCGCCGGCCGCGAAGGCGTCCACCCAGCCGTTCTTCTCCAGCTGCGCCTGCCACTCCTCGGAGTCGTGCATCTTGGTCAGCGAGTCGATCCAGGTCTGCTTCTGCTCCGCGGTGATGCCGGGAGGGGCGACGATGCCGCGCCAGTTGGTGAAGACCAGGTCGATGCCCTGGTCCTTGAGCGTCGGGGCGTCCTTCAGTGCCTCGACCGGCTTCTCGCTGCTGACCGCGAGGACCCGCACCTGGCCGGCCTCGACCTGGTCGAGGAACTCACCGAAACCGCTGGCCCCGAAGGCGATCTTGTTGCCGAGGATGGCCGGCAGCAGCTCGCCGCCGCCGTCGTAGGAGACGAAGTTGACGTCCTTCGGCTTGATGCCGACGGCCTTCGCCAGCTGCATCGGCAGCAGGTGGTCGGGGCCGCCAGGCGACGAGCCGCCGCCGACGGCGAGCTTCTTCGGATCCTTCTTCCAGGCGGTGACGAGGTCGTCCATCGTCTTGTACGGGGAGTCCTTCGGCACGACGATCGCGCCGGCCTCCTCGATCAGCTTGGCGATCGGCGTGGTGTCGGTCAGCGTCGCCTTGGACTTGGAGGTGTACGAGGCTCCGACGACGCCCAGGCCCATCTGCATGGCCAGCTTGCCGTTGCCCTTCTCGTTCACCAGCCGCTGCAGACCCACCGTGCCGCTGGCGCCCGGCAGGTTGAACACCTGGACCCCGGAGGCGACCTTGGTGTCCTGCATGACCTGGGAGACGGTGCGGGCGGTGAGGTCGTAACCGCTGCCCGGGGTGTTGGGGACCATCAGACGCAGGCCGGTCACGGGCTTGCCGTCACCGCCACCGCCCTCCTGCTTGTCCGCGGTGGCACCACAGGCGCTGACCGCGATCATCGACACGGTGGCAAGAGCTCCGACAAGTGCGGCTCGTCGAGTTCTCATGGCTCATCTCTTTCGCTCGGCCCGTTCCGGCGCCATGATTGTGCGGTTCCTGAGACACCCCGTCTCGGTTGTGTGACCATTGAAGGTTGAGTTCATAGTGGTCATAACGTCACGGTCGCAACGGCGTCAGACGCTCGCGGGCGAGCTGCTGGTATGGCAGCTCGCCATCGTCGTGATCGTGCTGGTCGCGGTCGCCGCCGTCTCACTGGCCCAGTCCAAGGCGACCTTCGACCGGGTCGAGGGGCGCCGGGTGACCGCGCTCGCCGAGGAACTGGCCGGCAACCCCCTCGTGCGCATCCAGCTCGTGCGGCCCGCCCCGGCGGAGATGCTCGCCCCGCTGCTGCAGTCCACACGGACCAGGTCCGGCATCAGCTCCGCCACGGTCGCGGACGCCGACGGCACGATCGTGGCCTCCACCGACCCCACCCTCCTCGGGACCCGGCTGCCGGTCTCCGGCGCGGATGCCGCCGGGGGGCGCGGCTGGTCCGGTGAGCTGCCGGTGAACGGTGTCACCGAGCTGGCGGCGCAGGCGCCGGTGCTCCAGGCCGAGGAGGACGAGGAGCGCGGCCTGCGGACCGGGGAACACCTCGGCACCGTGATGATCGGGCGGGCCTCGCCGTCGGTCGGGCAGCGGCTGGTGGGCGCCTCCTCGTACCTGCTCGTCTACCTGGGTGTCGCCAGCGTCCTCGGCGTGGCCGGCTCCTGGCTGCTGGCCCGGCGCATCAAACGGCAGACCTTCGGCATGGAACCGCGCGAGATAGCCGGGCTCGCGGAACACCGCGAGGCGATGCTCTTCGGGATCGCCGAGGGCGTGGTGGCTCTCGATCCGCAACAGCGGCTCACCCTGGTGAACGCCGTCGGCCGCAGGCTGCTCGACCTCCCGGAGAACTGCGTCGGGATGAGCCTGACCGACCTCGGGATCGAGGGACGGCTCTACGACGTCCTGGCCGGGACCGCGCCCGACCCGGACTCCGGCGACCTCGCGCGGCGCGACGAGGTGGTCGTACGCCGGGGCCGGGTCCTGGTGATGAACCGGATGGACGTCACCAAGGACGGCCGTCGCCTCGGCTCCGTGACGACGCTGCGTGACCGTACCGAACTCGCCCAGCTGGAACGGGAGTTGGGGTCCTTCCGCAGCAGCGCCGAACTGCTGCGGGCGCAGGCCCACGAGTTCTCCAACCAACTGCACACCATCTCCGGGCTCATCCAGATCGGCGAGCACGACGAGGTCGTACGGTACGTGCGCGCCCTGCGCAAACACCGCGAGTCGCTCGATCTGAACCTCACCAGCCGGGTCCGCGACCGGGCCGTCGCCGCGCTGCTCATGGCCAAGTCGTCGCTCGCCGCGGAACGCAAGGTACGTCTGAAGATCTCCGAGCGCACCGCACTGGAACGGCTGGAGCCGACCGACTCGGCGGACGTGGCGACCGTGCTCGGCAACCTCGTGGACAACGCGGTCGACGCCGCCGTCGCGGGGGACGACGACCATGACGCGTGGGTGGAGGTGGAACTGCGCCAGGACGCCTCCAGCGTGGAGATCGTCGTACGCGACTCGGGGCCCGGGGTGGCGCCCGAGCTGGCGCAGGAGGTGTTCTCGCACGGGTTCACGACCAAGGCCGCACAGGGCGGCGACCGGGGGATCGGCCTGGCACTCACCCGGCTGGTGTGCAAACGCCGCGGCGGAGAGGTGTCGGTGACCAACACGCAGGAGGGCGCCATGTTCACCGCCCGGATGTCCGTCGGCCGCCCGGCCGACCGAACGACGGAGAGAGTCCGATGATCGACGTGCTGATCGTTGACGACGACTTCATGGTGGCGCGGATCCACCGTGGATTCGTGAACGACGTCGACGGGTTCCGGGTGATCGGCACGGCGAACTGCGGGGAGCAGGCACTCACCGCCGTCGCCGAGACGCAGCCCGACCTGGTGCTGCTCGACCTCTATCTGCCCGACATGTTCGGGCTGGAGATCATCCCGCGGCTGCGCACCGCCGGGCACGACTGCGACGTCATGGTGATCAGCGCGGCACGCGAGTCGGAGGCGGTGCGCGGCGCCGTACGGCAGGGCGTCGTCGACTACCTGCTCAAGCCGTTCGACGCCGACGACCTCAGGACGCGCCTGGAGCAGTACGCGGCCCGGCGGAGCAACCTGTACGCGGCGGTCGTCAGCGGGCAGTCCGACGTGGACCGGGCACTGGCGCGGGGCGCGGCGCCGGTCACCGCCGCGGCGCCGCTGCCCAAGGGCATGAGCGTGGAGACCGCCGAGCTGATCGAACGCGAGCTGCGCGCCGCCGACGGCAGCCTCTCCGCCGCCGAGTGCGCCGCCCGGCTCGGGGTGTCGCGGGTCAGTGCCCGCCGGTACCTGGAGCACTTCAGCGTCACGGGGCGGGCGGAGGTGTCGCTGCGCTACGGGCAGGCGGGGCGGCCGGAGCGGCGCTACAGCTGGCTGGACGACTGACGCCGGGGCAGCCGTCCGGCGCGGGGCGGCCGGCACGGGGCCGGCCGCCCCGCGCCGGACGTGTCACCGGTCGACGGGACCGGTCAGCTGGACGATGTCGTCGGACGCCATGTCGTGCAGCCTGATGGCCAGGTCCTCCAGAGCGCGGCTGGCGGCGAGTTCGTCGCCGATCTCGGGGATCGGCCGGTCGATCGGATTGCGGTGGGCCACACCCCGGCCGGTGACGGTCGCGGTGTCGGCGTCCTGGGCGTTCAGCACGGCCTCGGCGCGGGTGTCGTCGCCGTCCTCGGTGATGTGGATCCGGACGGTCCAGTGCTTGTCTTCCATCGAGATCACTTCCGTACGGGGTGAGGAGAACGGGCTTCCCCCACTGTCGAGCGTGCGCCTGTTCCCGGGCCGGGTCCAGCGCGAGCCGACACCCCGGTGCCGCGCTTCGACGCGTGCGTGCCGCTCGGTCACGGGCCGGTGACCGCACCGCCGACGTGACCCGGCTGCACCCCGAGAAGCGAGCTTCCGCGCAACCGCTCCGGGCGCGGAGGCATGACAAGTGCCTCGGTGGGCACGATGTGCCGAAAGGTCGCGGAGACAAGGCTGGTTCCGACGGACCCGGCCGGCCATGAGGAGGGCGCCATGAACCGCCAGACACACGTCCGCGTTCGTGTCACCCGCCGGCCCGCGGCTCCCCGCGACACCAGGGGCGAGATCGACCGGCGCACGCCGTCGGGGCGGATTCTGCCGTACTGACGGGCGCGGCGGCCCGCAGGCGGGCTCACTCGGCCGGGTCCAGCTCCAGCGGCGCGATCTTGCCCTCCAGCATGGTGCCCAGGCCCTGCACGGCGCAGACGTCGGGGCGCTCGGCGATGTGCACGGGCATCCGGGTGGCCTGCTTCAGCATCTGGTCGAAGCCGGGCAGCAGCGCACTGCCGCCGACCATCGTGATCCCGCGGTCGGCGAGGTCGGCCACGAGGTCGGGCGGGCACTCGCGCAGCACCTTGCCGATGGCGTCGAGCACGCCGGTCAGCGGGGTCTGGATGGCCTCCCGTACGGCGGCGGTGTCCACCTGGACACTGCGGGCCAGGCCGGTGCAGACGTCGCGGCCGTGGATCTCGGTGGAGGCCGGTCCGTGCGGCGTGAGCCCGTTGCCGGAGAGCGCGAGCTGCAGGGGCCGTACGTTCTGGCTGGGCAGCATCAGCTCGTGTTCGTGCCGCAGGTGCTGCACGATCGCGTGGTCGACGGCCTCGCCGCCCACCCGGATGCGTTCGGCGGTGACGATGGCCCCGAGCGAGAGCACGGCGACCTCGGTCGCGGCGGCCCCGCACACCATGATCATGCTGGCCTCGGGCTGCTCCACGGGCAGTCCGCAGCCGACGGCGGCGGCGATGAGGGTGTCGACCAGCTCCACGCGCCGGGCACCGAGGCCGACGAGGGTTTCGATGGCGGCGCGCTGCGCGAGCGGGTCGGCGTCGTGCGGGGTGCAGGCCGCGGCCCGCAGGAACGGCTTGCGGCGCAGGGTGCGGCGCATCTTGTCGCCGAGGAGGTGCCGCAGCATGCGCTGCGCCATCTCGATGTCGACGACGGTGCCGCCCGAGACGGGCCGTACCACGCGGATGTAGGGCGGGGTGCGTCCGGTCATCCGCTCGGCGAGCTCGCCGACCGCGATGAGGGCGCCGGTACGGGTGTTGACGGCCGCGGCGGAGGGCTGGTCGACGACGAGTCCGGCGCCCTTCACATAGACGCGGGTCCTGGCAGCCCCCAGGTCGACGGCGAAATGGCAGCGGCGCAGCTGCTCCAGAGTGGCGGTCATGGCGGATCCTCCCGAGAACGCAGACCGTGGGGGCCGGTGGGTGGGTGGCGGGCCTTGCGCATGGGGTCGTGTGGGGGGTGTGCATGCGGGGCCGCCCGGTGGGGGGCCTCTCTGGCATCGTGCGCGCGGCCTGGTGGGGGGCGCCCGCTGGAGGGGGCCGGGTGGGGTGCGGCCGAATGGGGGTTTGTCCGGCGGTCTTCGGCGAGTCGCCTGCGTGGACCCGACGACTCGCCGGGTCCGGGCGGCCGTGAGCAGCGGCCGTGAGCAGGGGACGGAGGGCGGGCGGTGGTTGCGGTCGTGGGTGCGTCGGTGAGGGGCGCGGTTGTCTGCCGAGGGACGGGCGGGGGTCGTTCAGGGGGGAGGGGTGCCCGGGTCCGGGGTGCGGTGGACCGTCGCCCGGATCACTCCGAGGTCGACCAGGTCCTGGGGCCGCAGGCGGAGTCGGTCCGCCGTCGCCTCCACCTCCTGCGGTGGCCGCTTCAGGATCGCCGCCGCCGACTCCGGTGCTATGACCGAGAAGTAACTGTCCGGCGTGGCCCAGGTGTTGCCGGGCGCCGCCAAGGCCAGCGCCCCGCCCGAGCCGCCCTCCCCGATCACCAGCGTCGTGATCGGGACGCGGGCCGCGGCCACCGCGCCGAACAGGTCCGCGATCGCCGCCCCCACGCCCTGCCGCTCCGCCTCCGCGTCGTTCGCCGCGCCCGGGGTGTCCACCAGGGTCAGCACCGGGATGCCGAGCCGGTCCGCGAGGCGGATCAGACGGGTGGCGGTGCGGTACCCGGCGGGACGGGTGGCGGTGCCGGTCTGGGCGGCGTACGCGACCGTGCGGCCCTCGTGGTCCCCGAAGCCGCACAGCATGCCGTCGGGGTCGGTGCCGCCGCAGCGGTCGCCGCTGATGGTGACGCGGTCGGTGAAGTACGCGTCCAAGTAGCGGGCGGCACGGGGACGTTCGGGTGAGCGGGCGCGCCGGACCGCGTCCCAGCCGGTGGCGGGCGGGTCGGTGGCGCCGAGCGGGCGCGGCGGCGGGGCGGCTTCGGTGCCGGATGCCGTGAGCAGCCGTAGCCACCGGCCCAGTTCGGTCCGCAGCGCCTCGGGCCGCACGACCGCGTCCACCGCACCCGCCCTCACCTGCGCCTCCGCCGTGTAGGCGGCCGGGTCCGCGTCAGGTGGGCGGACCCGGGAGCCCGCGAAGCCGACCTGGGCGCCGGGAAGGGCAAGGGAGACGTCGGCGCCCGCGCCGAGGGTGGCCCAGCCGCCACCGGTCGTCGGATCCCGCAGGACCGCTATCTGCGGCAGCCCGGCCGCGCGGGTCAGTTCCGACTGGCGGGCCACCCGCTGGAGTTGGGTCAGGGCGAGCATGCCCTCCTGCATCCGGCTGCCGCCCGTCGCGACCAGGGGGACCACCGGAAGACGCCGGTCCCGGGCGTACGTGTACGCCGCCTCCAGCCGGTCGCCGGTGCGTTCGCCGAGCGAGCCGCCCAGGAAGCCGAACTCGAAGGCGATCAGGACCGCGCGGGTGCCCTCGACGGTGGCGGTGCCGCAGAGCACCGACTCCTCCTCGCCGGTGCGCTGGGCGGCGCGGGCGCGCGAGGCGTCGTAGCCGGGCCAGCCGAGGGGGCCGTCGGGCATCGGGTCCCGTACCGGGCGGGGGAGTTCGGTGAAGTCGTCGGCGAGCAGGGCGACGGCCTCCCGCGCGGTCGCGCGCCGCTCAGTCACGGCTCAGCGCCCGCTTCATGACCTTCCCCATGTCGTTGCGGGGGAGCGCGGTCAGGTGGTGGACGACGCGCGGGCGCTTGTGCGGGGCGAGGCGGCGGGCCACGTGGTCGGCCAGTTCCCGCGCGCTCGGCGGCGCCTGGGGGTCCTCCGCGACGATCCACGCCACGATCCGCTCACCCAGGTCCGCGTCCGGCTCGCCGGTGACGGCCGCCTCCCGTACCCCCGGATGTTCGAGGAGCGCGTTCTCGATCTCACCCGCCCCGATCTTGTACCCGCCGCTCTTGATCAGGTCGGTGGCCTTGCGGCCGACGATGCGGACGTACCCGTCGGGATCGCGCACCGCCATGTCGCCGGTGCGGAACCAGCCGTCCTCGGTGAACGCCGCCGCCGTGGCGTCGGGGCGGCCCAGGTACCCGCTGAACAGGTTCGGGCCGCGCACCTGGATCTCGCCCACGGTCTCGCCGTCGTACGACGCCACCGGCACCCCGTCCTCCTCCACGAGCCGCAGTTCCACGCCCGGCAGTGGCACGCCGACCGTCCCGGCCCTCGGCTCGCCGTCCGCGCGCACGCTCGTGTTCATCAGCGTCTCGGTCATGCCGTACCGCTCCACGACCCGCTGCCCGGTCGCCGCGGTGATCCGCTCGTGGTCGTGCACCGGCAGCGCCGCCGACCCCGAGACCAGCAGCCGGGCCCTGCCCAGCGCCTTCGCCAGCAGCGGCGTCTCCGGGAGGGCCTGGGCGATGCGGTGGTACATCGTCGGCACGCCGAACAGCATGGTCGCGCCGTCGGTCAGCTCACGCGCCACGGCCTCGGTGTCGAACCGGCCGAGGTGCCGGACGGATCCGCCGCGGCGCAGCGGGCCCAGGATGCCCAGGACCAGGCCGTGCACATGGAACAGGGGCAGGCCGTGGACGAGGACGTCGTCGGCGGTCCACTGCCAGGCGTCGGCGAGCGCGTCCAGGGTGTGCGCGACGGCGCGGCGCGGGATCACTGCGCCCTTGGGCGGGCCCGTGGTGCCGGAGGTGTAGACGATCAGGGCGGGGTCCTCGCCACAGGCGGGCGGGTCGGGAAGAGCGCCGTCTGCCTGCGCGTCGACGTCCACGCGCGCCAGGCCGAGCAGCGGGGCGGGGAGTTCGTCGGCCGGTGCGGCGAGGACGAGGCTCGGCGCGCTGTCCGCCAGGATGTGCCCGAGTTCCTTCTCCCCGGACTTGGGGTTCAGCGGCACGGCGGGTACCCCGGCCTCCAGCGCCGCGACCACCGCGACGGCCGTCTCCAGCGTGGGGGTCGCCCACACGGCGACCCGGCTCGCGCCGGCGATCCGGTCCGCGAGGGCGCCTGCCGCGGCGGCGAGCTCCGCGTAGGTCAGGGCCCTGTCGCCGAACCTCAGGGCGGTACGGCCGGCCGACGGAGCGGCTGTCAGACCCGGGAAGAGAGAGGACACGCGTCGTACTCCTTGGCTGTCGCTGCCTGTCGTGACTTGGTGTCGCCTGTGATCGCCTGTGATCGCCTGTGCTCCATGGTGGCCTACCCGCAACCCGCTGCGACCACCGAGGGCCGCACAACCGCGGGCACCACCGCCACCCCGACTTCTCCGTACACCATCGACTGCCGGGAGAAACACCCGCGGTCGGCGCCGCCCACCCGAGCGGCCGCCGCGAAGCGCAGCCCACCGCCGCCACGGCGGCCACCGCGACGCGCAGCCCACCCCCGCCTCGCCGCGCGCCGGTGGACCCCGGCGGTTCCTCGCGGTCCGGTGCCGCGGCTGCCCCGACGGTGCGGGCCGAGCGGGCCTGTCCGAGTCGGGCAAGCGCTTGTTAGCCTGCGCGGTGCCTCGCCGTCCCGCCCGGAGGAACCGCCGTGCCCCGCATCGCCCTCGTCACCTGCCGTCCCGGACCCGAGGTCGCCGTCGACCGCGACCTCCCGGTGCTCGTCGAGGCGCTGCGGGCAGCCGGGGCCGAGGCCGACGCCGTGGCCTGGGACGACGACGCGGTCGACTGGGGCGGTCACGACCTCGCCGTGCTCCGCTCCACCTGGGACTACAGCTGGCGTGCCGCGGAGTTCCTGGGGTGGGCGCGGCGGTGCGCCGAGGCGACCCGGCTCGCGAACCCGGCCGACGTGGTGCGGTGGAACGCCGACAAGCGGTACCTCGGCGATCTCGCCGGGGCCGGCGTGCCCGTCGTGGCCACCCGGTACATCGCGCCGGGTGACTGTGCCGAGCTCCCGGACGGCATCGAGTACGTCGTCAAGCCCACCTCCGGCGCGGGCGCGCGGTTCGCCGCCCGCTACACACCCGAGGACCACGACACGGCCGTACGGCAGCTCGCGCGCATGCACGCGGAGGGGTTCACCGCGATGGTGCAGCCCTACCTCGGGAACATCGACGTCAGCGGGGAGCGGGCCCTGCAGTTCTACGGCGGCCGCCTGCTGCACGCCAGCCGCAAGGGCGCCGTCCTCACCCGCGGGACGCCGTACGACGAGCGCAAGGTCGCCCACCCCGGCCTGGAGCCCTGGACCCCGACCCCGGCGGAGCTCGCGGTCGCCGAACGCGCCCTGGCCGCCGTACCGCGGACTGCCGAGCTGCTGTACGCGCGCGTGGACCTGGTCGACGGGGAGGACGGGCGGCCCCGGGTGATGGAGCTGGAGCTGGTCGAGCCGAACCTCTTCCTGTCGCTGCACCCGGGATCGGTGCCGGCGGTGGTGCAGGCGATCCTGGCGGCGGCCGGGTAGCGCGCCTCGGGTCAGTCGCCGAACTGCTGCTCGTGCCGGTGGGTGCCGCGGGCCAGCTCCTGCAGGATCTCGTGCTCGGTCCTCCCGGTCTCCCGTGCGATCTTGCGCAGCAGCAGCGCGCAGAGGGCCGCGGCGCCGTCCATCAGCACATCGGACGCCGAGGGGTCGTCGCGGCGCCGCTCCGCCACGTACGCCGCCAGGAGGTCGTTCCCGGACACGTAGGCGGTCATGAACTCGATGCCGGTACGGATGCGGTCGTAGTCGCCACTCATGAGCCGAACGATCGCACACGGGTGCCGCCGGGTGTACGGCGCACTCCCCCCGGCGCGCGGGTCAGCCGGTGACAGCCGTCCGCTGCAGCAGCCCCCACGTGAACTCGGCCACCACCTTGTGCCGCACGCCCTCCCCGTCCGGTGCCGAGAACGCCAGCCCCCACCGGGTCGGGGCCGTCCCCTCCAGGGGCCGGGCGGGGGCGAAGGCGCGGGCGGCCTCGTCGACCGTGCAGGACCAGGGGGTGAGGTCGGCGACCGTGCGCAATTCGGGGGCGGGGGCGCCGGGGGCGCGGACCAGCCACTCGTTCCACACCGTGCCGTTCGGGGCGAGCAGCGCCTCGAAGCGCAGGTCGGGCCAGAGCGGGACGGGCCACAGCCAGGCCTCGCACTCCAGGTCCCCCACCGTGCGGGAGACGACCGACTCGGGCTTGCCGAGCACCGAGCGGTACCGCGTCGCAGCGGCGCGGGACCGGGGAGAGCGCACCATCGCCTGCCACCGCTTGTTCGCCTCGCGCATCTCGGCGAGGGAGACACCCAGGGTCCGGCGGGCGTCCTCCACCAGGTCCGGGTTGTGGTCGGCCATGCGGCGCAGCAGCACCAGCTGGAAGTGGAGCGGCGTGAAGGGTCCGGCGGCGGCGTGACCGCTAGCGGGGGGCTTTCCGGAGGGCATGGGGACCATGCTCGCGCACCCGCCCGCCCGGTCGGCGGCCGTCGGGCAGGAAGAGCACGGAGTTGACGTAACGGGGACCTCGCAGCGGGCCGATCGGCAGGACCCGCCGGAGCAGGCCCTGGGACACGACATGGGAGGCCTGCGCCTGATGGCTCTCCAGCGGGAACGCAGACAGCGGCACCCAGCTGCCGCCGGGCAGCACCCAGCCGTCGTAGCGCAGCATCGACAGATACGTCACCACCGGGCCGATCGGCTGGATACGGGACTCCAGCTCCACGAACAGCGCCGGCCGGTCGCGGGCCAGGATCGCCGTCGCGCCCCGCAGCACGGCCAGCTCGTTGCCGTCGACGTCGATCTTCATGAAGCCGACGTCCCGCAGTCCGAGGTCGTCCAGGGCGACGCAGGACACGTGCAGCGCGCGCTGGTGGATGTTCCTGCGCACCAGGGACGACACCCCGCGGTCGCCCGCGTCGCCCTGGGGCAGCCAGAGCCGGGCCGTGCCGGGCCGGTCGGAGGCGGCGGCCTGGATCACGCGTACGTTCGGCCGGGTCCCCGACGCGAGCAGCCGTGCCAGATGGGGGACCGGTTCGACCGTCACCACCTGCCGCGCCCGTCTGCTCAGCCGGTGCGTCCAGGGGCCGTACCAGCCGCCGACGTCCACCGCGGTACCGCAGCCGGACGGGCACAGGTCGGCGAGCCGGGCCAGCTCCGGTTCGAAGCGCGGGTAGACGGCCCGGGCGGTCGCCGCGACCAGGCGGACCGGGAGGTACGGGGCCAGGCGGGCCGCGAGGGTGGTGGTCATGGGGCCATCCGCTTGAGAAGGGCCTCGTGCTCGTCGTCGGAGACCTGCTCCCCGGAGGCCGGCAGCAGCTGCGGGATGCCGTCCACGATCGGGTAACGGCGGCGCAGACGCGGGTTGTACAGCGCCACGGCCGTCTCCCCGGTGTCGGCGGGCGCGTCGGAGGCGTCCGGTGCGACGAGGTGCAGCGGGCCTTTGTCGAGGGGACACGCCAGGATCTGCAGCAGTGGGTCGTCGGGGTTCACGGTGGGGTCAACTCCTTGGCTTCCATGGGGGGTCGAGGGGAGGGTGGGGCCGGCGGGTCGTGCCGTGGCATCGCCAGCAACACCCCGAGGGCGAGCGCCGTGCCCGCGACGCGCAGCGCCAGCCGCAGCGGGTCCTCGGGCAGCGTCTCGCCGAACGACAGCGTGCCGAGCACGGCCGTGTACACGCAGGTCACCGTCGTGCACACCGGCACGATCAGCGAGGCCCGGCAGCGCTGCAGCGCCGCCTGCGACATGACCAGCCCGAAAGCGCCGGTGAACAGCAGGAGGTAGGGGTACGGGGACCGGAGCAGGTCCAGCAGGGCGCCGCCGATCCCGCTCGCCGTCAGATAGCTGGACACCCCCTTGATCGCGAGCGAGCTGACGCCGTACAGCAGCCCCACCGCGACGCCGTACTCGACGCCGGTCGTCGGCAGCCGGTGCCGGTGCCGGGTCCTGCGCTCGGCGGAGTTGTACAGCCACACCCCCAGCGCCAGCGACGGCACGCACACCAGCAGGATCAGCGGGTACGGGGCGGCCCGGCTCACGGCGTCCCCCGCGTCCCGGCCCTCGCGCAGCGACAGCACGACCATCAGCAGCGCGGCGAGGATCGCGGCGAGCGAGTACCGTTCACGGCCGCTGGTCTCCTCGCCCAGCAGCCGGGCGGAGAGCAGGACGAGCAGGACGAGCCCGGAGACGAAGATGCCCTGCGCGGCGGCGATCGGCAGGGTGCGGTAGACGACGAGTTGGGCCGCGAAACCGGCGGCGAGGGCGAGTGAGCCGCCGATCCACAGCGGGCTGCCGAGGACCAGGCGCAGCAGCCGGGCGGGTTGCCTGACCGTCACCTCCGGGAGTGCGGTGAGCGCCCGTTTCTCCAGGACGAAACCGAGGCTGTACAGGGTGTTCGCCAGCAGGGCCGCGGCCACTCCCCACCACATCGTCCAGGCCCTCCTATGTCCGGCGCGCGTGCAGCAGCAGGATCGACGCGAGCGGTGGTCTGGCGCAGGCCAGCCGGTCCAGGGCGCGCAGCGGGCGTGGCACGCCGTGGAAGGGCGCGCCCGCCAGCCGTACCACCTCGAAGCCGGAGGCGGCCACGAACTCCCTGAGCGCGCGGGCGGTGTAGAGCCGCAGATGCCCCACCACCTCCCGCCCCGGCCGGCCGTGGATCGCCCGCAGGCTCACCTCCGAGAACACCGGCTGCACCCCGGCCAGCAGCAGGCCGCGGTTGTACCAGGCGGCCAGGTTCGGGGTGGACAGCATCAGATGGCCGCCGGGGCGCAGCACCCGCCGGATCTCGTCCAGGGCGGCGTCCGGGTCGACGAGGTGCTCGATGACCTCGCTGAACAGCACGGCGTCGGCGGAGCCGGCCCTGAGCGGCAGTCCGCCGTCGGTGAGTTCACCGCGGACCGCGTACGGGATGCGGGTGCGGGCCCGGCGCAGGGCGTCCTGGGACCAGTCGATGCCGACGATGCGGTGGCCGGGCAGGTAGGGGGCGGCCGTCGCCGCGGCGGTTGCGTCGCCGCAGCCGATGTCGACGATCGTTCGCGTACGACCGCCGTCCGCCGGCCCCAGGGCGTCGGCGAGCATACGGGCCTGGCGGCGGCTGCGGGGGGTGCCGGACGCGACGGGAACGGCCGGGTTCTCGTAGAAGTCACGCAGCGCGGGGGGTTTGACCGGTGCGGTCGTCACGGGGTCACCTCCGTGGTGTGCAGGTAGTGCTCGAAGAGGTCCCGCAGGTGGGCGCCGTCGCCGTGGCTGAGCAGGGCGCGCGACCAGCGCAGGGCGAGGTGCAGACGGCCCGCGGTGGAGGCGGTGGTGACGGTGAGGCCGCGGGGCATCCGGGCGGGTGCCGAGAACCACACCGCGTGCGCGCGGCCGGCGTCCTCGCCGAAGTCCAGCGGGTACGGGATCCGGCCGATGTTGCTGAGCAGGGTCGTGGAGGTCCAGGGCGCGGCGGCGCCGCGCAGTGCGCGGGTGAGCGCAGCACGGACGGCGACGGGGGCCCAGGGGGCGGTGAGCAGGGAGGCGCCGTGGCCGAGCTGGGGGCGGGGCAGGGACTTCAGGGCGCGGGTCCGGGTGGCCGTGCGGTGCAGCAGGGCGGGCATGCGGTCCGGGCCGTGCTGCGCCAACTCGTCGACGGCGAAGGGGACTTCGACCAGTCGGGTGCCGTTGCCGATGGGCATGGTGGCGTCGCGGGGGCGGTCGTCCACGGGCATGGTGATGCGCAGGGGGCGGGGGCGGGTGCCGTGTTCCCTGTTCCAGTGGGCGATCGTCAGGGCCGTGCTGACCATGAGCTGGTCGTTGACGGTGTAGGGGGCGCCCTTGGGGCGGTGTGGGAGCGGCAGTTCGGTGACGAGCATGCCGTTGCCGGGGGAGGGCTCGGGCGTGCCGGGCGCGACCCGCGCGGGGCGGGACCAGTGCGAGGGGGTCTCTTCGGGCGGGGGCGGGGTCGTCGCCGTGCGGACGGGGGCGGCGGCGGGCGAGTTGTCCCGGCCGCCGTACACCTCCGCGGCCGTGGCGAGCACGCGCATGCAGGCGGGCCCGTCGAGAGCGGTGTGGTTGATGGTGAGGAACAGGACCGTTCCCCGCGCCGGACCCGGCTGGGGGCCGTCGGTTCCCCGGAGCCGTACACCTACGGCGTCCGTCGCCTCGCTCCCCGCGACCGGTCCCGCTCCCTCCACCACCTCCACCCGGATCGGCGGCGACAGGGAAAGCGGCGGCGCCTCGGTCAGTGCCCGGGTCCGCGCGCCGCGCAGCGCGTCACGTCCGCCGGACGTGAAGCTCACCACCTCCACGTCCGGCTCCGCCGTCAGCTCCCACTCGTACCGGCGCCGGTACCACCGCCCCGGCGCCTGACGCATCAGGATCCGCGGGTGCCGGCGCAGCGCCTCGGCGAACGCCGCCCGCAGCCGGCCCTGTTCCAGCCGCCCCGGCAGATGCACCTCGATGTGGACGGTCTCCGGCTCCTCCTCCTGGAGGCAGTGCCGGGAGACCTCGTCCACCACGGGGAACGGGACGCGTACCGCGGGCCGCGGCGTACCGTCCGCGCGTGCGGGCTGGTGCAGTGCGGTCATGTGGCTTCGCCCTTCCCCGTGTCCTCGGGCTCCGTCGCCTCGCCGGGGCGGGTCGCCCGGAACCTCGGCTTGCTGAACCTGATGCGTGCGGTCGGCGGGTCCGGCTCGGGGCCGCCGGGGCCGCGCGCGGAGACGGTCGGTCCCGACTCGGGCCGCGGGCCCGCCGGGCCGGCGGGCGGCTCGGCCCCCAGCGGAGCGCGCCCCCGCTCCCGCTGCGGCAGGCCGGGCAGCGGACGTGTCGGCGCCTGCGGCGCGGCGGACCCCGGCACACCGCCCGCCGCGACCGGCGCCGGCACGGCCGTGGAGCCCGGCCCGGCCGGTCCGCCCTGCGGGACGTGCCCGGAGCCACCCGCTCCGCCGGCTGTGCCCGCGGGCTCCCGCACCGCCACCACACCGGCGAACAGCCCGATCAGCGCGAGCAGTTGCGCCACCGGACCGAAGGAGCCCCGCCCCGCGCCCACCGGCTCCCCGGCCCCGGTCGCGGCGGCGATCCCCGCACCCGCGAGCGCCACCAGCGCGATCGGCACGAGCAGCGTGTGCCGCCGCCACGCCACCAGCGCCAGCACCGGCACCAGCAGTGCGAACCACCCCGCGATGAGCACACCCACCACCGTCAGGGCCACGGTGCCGAGCCACAGCCCCGGCAGCGGCGGCACCGGCTGCGGCTCGTCGGGGTTCGGCGCCCGCCGGCGCCACAGCACCAGCCCGGCCAGCAGCGCGAGCGCCACCGCACTGCCGATCAGCCCGCCCTCGTAGGTGACCGCCGGCTCGTAACTCAGCTCGACCGTGCCGCCCGACCCCGCCGGGATCCGCCAGCCCTGCTGCCAGCCGTCCAGCCGCACCGGAGTCAGCTCCCGGCCGTTCAAGGTGGCGCGCCAGCCGTCGTTGAAGTTCTCGTACGTCGTCAGATAACTCGCCGCCCCCGACCCGACGGTCACCGCGCGCCGGTCGCCGAGCCAGTCCCGTATGCCCAGCTCCCGTCCGGCGGTCGCGGCCTCGGCGACCGTGCCGCGGGTCAGCGTCACCTCGGTCGCCGCGAGCGGTCCGGCGTCCCCGGCCTCGACCCGGTGCGGCCCGGCCGACAGCCGCAACTCGCCGTCCTCCCGACCGCCCTGGCAGAGGGTCACCTCCACCTGCCGCCGCTCCACGAGATCGCGTACGGTCCCCCGCACGGCGCTCTGGTACAGCTCGCCGTCGATCGCGAGCACCGGCCCCTTCCCGCACGGCAGCGAGAAGGTCCGGGACGCCCTCGGCTGCGGGGTCCGGTACTCGTCGAGGGCCGGGACGTACGCCTCGGTCAGGCCGACCGGCAGCCGCAGGTCCTCGTCCACCATCGGGTTGTACAGGGTCAGCGGGGCCGTGCCGGTGATCGTGATGTCCAGGCGGTCGGTGGTGATGGGCGGGAAGCGCACCCAGCCGTTCTCGTCGACTCCGGCGATCACCGCGCCGTCCGGAGAGCTGATGTGCACCTCGGTCGGCCGGGTGGCGAGACCGCCCGCCGGCGCCAGCACGATCTCGCCCACCGCCTGCTTTCCGGGCCAGCGCAGATGGATCCTCGGCCGGTCGCCGGCGATCCAGGCCGTGGTCAGGTCGCCGTCGGTGAGGTTGCGCGGCGACAGCCCCGCGCCCAGCCGGGCCGTGGAGTCGGCGGTGGCGACGATCCGGTTCCGCTGGTCGGGCGCCACCTCGTACAGCAGCTCGTCCAGTTCCCCTCCCGCCACCGGAACCGCGCTCATCCGCACCTCGTAGGTGCCGGCCGTGGACGTCGTGAAGCGGCGGTGCAGGCCCGCCTCCGTGCCCGTCGCCGACAGCCCGGTGGGGTCGGCCGTCCGGGACAGGGAGACGATCTGGGCCGCGGCACCGGAGTCCTCGGCGTCGGCCGGCAGCCGCAGCAGCCGGGTCACCTGCACGTCCGGCAGGCCGATCTCGGAGAAGCCGGCCCCGGTCAGACCGGGCCGCCGGGACACGGAGTCCGTGATCGTCAGCTTCATCCAACCGGTCGTGCCCGCGGGCGCCTCGACCCGCTGCGTCGAGCCGTCCGGGCGCAGGGAGGAGCTCACCGCCCCTTGCTCCGTCTCCACCCGCACCTGGGTCGCCGCCTCCCGCACACCCTCCTGCGGCAGCGGCGTGACCTTGAAGGACGACGGCATGGTGTACGGGCCGCCCGCGAAGGCGATGCGCAGCCACTCCCCGTCCGGCGACCCCGGCGAGCCCTCGGTCCAGGCCGTGTCCGGGTTGCCGTCGAAGGCGTTCACGGGATCGAACTGCGGCAGATGGAAGAGCCAGCTGCCGTACGACGAGGCCGTCACCGACCGTGCCCCGCGCAGCTCGGCGACCGTCTGGTGGCCGAGGCCCGTGGTCGGCAGGATCTGATGCGGTTGCTCCCCCGCGTCCTGCGCGGCGTCGGGCGCGTTGCGCTCGTCGCGGGTGTACGTGTACGACGTGTTGGCGTTGACGAGCCCGAACCGTGTGTCCGCGCGCCGCAGCCCGTCCCCGACCACCTGCACCGGCGGTGAGCCGAGCCCCGGATGGTTGTCGCCGGTCAGCACGCTCGCCCGGCCGCGCAGCCGGGAGGCCAGCGGCAGCAGCGCCTCCGGTCCGCCGGAGACCACGGCCGTGTCGGCGACCGCCTGCAGCCCGGCCTGGTGCGGGCGCGGCACGTCCGTGCCGGTCGGCTGGTAGATCTCCACCGCCCGCTGCCGCGGGTACAGCCCCTCCACCTGCAGCGGGGTGCCCGGGGCGATCTTCCCGCCGGTCATGACCGGTCCGAGGCCCGTCACCCGCTCGTAGCCCGACTGTTCGAGGGTCCGCTTGACCGTCGTGGTGGGCATGTGGCCGATCTGGTCGGGGTCGAGGTCGTTGCGGACGACGACGTAGTGGATGCCCGCCCGGCTCAGGTAGTCGGCCAGACCCGGCACCTCGCCGCCGCTCACCAGCGCCTGCTCGACGGCGTCCATGGCCCGCCGGTTGCCGGGGGTGCCGAAGGGGACGTAGTCCCGCTGGGCCCAGCGGGAGCGGGCGAGGACGTCGAGGGGCTGGTCGATGGTGGAGCCCCAGGTGTGGATGCCGTGCGCGGTCGCCGGGACGACCAGGGCGCGGGCGTCGGGCGAGTACTTCTCCAGCCAGTCGGCCGTGGCCCGCCAGTAGGTCGGGATCTCCTTGAAGGAGCCCGGGTTGAGGATCGATCCGTTGAGGTACGGCCACATCAGGCCCGGCAGCACCAGCACGGCCGCGGCCAGCGGCGCGAACCGCCGCCCCCGCACCGGCCGCGTGCCCCGCGCCTGGGCAGCCACGCCCACCAGATGGGCGAGCCCCAGCACCAGCGCCAGGGAGAGCCCCGGCTGGAACTTGTAGATGTTCCGGAAGGGCACCAGCCCGCCGTCCAGCCAGTCCCGCACGAGCCCGTGGAAGGGCGCCCCGAACGCCCCGCCGTACCCGGCGAGCAGGACCAGCGCCACCGTCACCACGGTCAGCGTCAGCCACCGCCGCTCCGGCATGTCCCGGCGGGCCAGCCCGGCGAGCCCGAGACCGGCCGCGAGGGCCGAGCAGACGATCACGACCACCGAGGAGGCGACGGTCCAGCCGGCCGGCAGCCAGGCCTCACCGAAGTGCAGATAGGCGACCCAGTTCCCGGCGCCGCGCAGCGCCTCCGTCGCCGCCATGGTCTCGGTCGTGGTCTCGGAACTCTCCACGTACGGAAGGAAGTTCTCGCCGTAGGTGCCGAGCAGCAGCAGCGGGACCACCCACCAGGCGGTCGCCAGGATCACCCCGGGCACCCACCAGGCGATCAGCTTGCGCTGCCTCGGCCCGGGCGGCCGGGACAGCAGATAGAGCCCGACGGGCAGCAGCGAGGCCAGCGTGGAGGCCGCGTTGACGCCCCCCATGAACGGGATGATCAGGGCCGACCGCAGCGCGGCGACCCGAGCGGCGTACCGCTCGTCGGTCAGCGGCAGCAGCACCCACGGCAGGAACGCGCCGGGCAGCGCGGCGGCCGACGTGGAGCCGACCACGGTGGTGAAGACCGGCCACAGCGCATAGGCGACGGCCGCCACCAGTCGTGACCCGCCGCTTCCCACCCGCAGCCGCTCGGCCAGCCGCAGCGCGCCCCAGAAGGCCACCGACACGATCAGCGACAGCCACAGCCGCTCCGCCAGCCACACCGGCAGCCGTACGGCGTCCGCCAGCCAGTAGAACGGCAGCATCGGCCACAGATAGCCGGCGTACTGGTTCTGGATCCCGCCGAAGCTGCCCTCGTCGTGCCACAACTGCCCGAGGTCGGCGAGGAACCGCCCCGGGTCGACGGTCACCCCCAGCTTGGTGTCGAAGGTCTGCCGCCCCGGCTGCACCGCCAGCAACAGGACGAACACCACGGCCCAGAACCCCAGCAGCAGGCGCCGAGAGCGCGGGCCCTCCGGCGGACCCGAGGCGGGCGCCGCGGAGGGCACGGCTGCCGGGGGTGGAGCCTGGACCGTGGTCGTCGTCATGGTGGACACCGCCGGAGGATGAGGAGGAGGTTCCAGGTGGCGAACTCGCGCAGACCGGGCACCTTGACCACGGTCTCTGCGAGGAAGGGCCAGTAGCGGGAGCGCGCGGCGACGATCTCGACGTCGTCGCGGGCGCGCACCTGCCGCAGGGTGGTGCCGACGTGCACGGCGAAGAGGTTCTCGCCGAGCGTGTGCTTGGCGGCCCGCCCGGTACGCCGCCGGTAGCGGGCACGGGCCCGCTCGGCACCGAGATAGTGCCAGGGGGCCCACTCATGACCGCCCCACGGGGACAGCCAGTTGGTGAACGACACGTAGACGAGCCCGCCCGGCCTGGTCACCCGGGCCAGCTCACTCAGGAACGTCTGCGGATCGGCCACGTGCTCCAGCACGTTGGAGGAGAAGGTGACGTCCGCGACGCCGTCCCGCAGGGGCAGCAGGTACCCGTCGGCGACGACGGCCGACTCGGGCGGCTTCTCGCCGAGTTCGGCTGGGTCCGGCTCGAAGAGGAAGGCGTCGGCACCCCGCCGCCGGAACTCCTCGACGAAGTACCCGCTGCCGCCGCCGACGTCCACGACGGTACGCCCGGCGACCGGCCCGCCGTAGGCCTCCACCTGGTCGACGGCGTCACGGGCGAGCAGCGAGTAACAGGCGTCGGGGTCCTCCTGCTCCCGCAGGAACGCACGGAAGAGGGCGAGAGAGCGCCGAAGCGAGGGGTCCTTGCCGGTCCGGGCCTGCGCGGCCCGCCCGACGGGACGCGCGGCACTACGGCGTAGGGACGCCACGGCCCCTCACCGCCTCCGCCGCGACCGCCCGGAACTGCCGTACCGTCCGGTCCCAGCGATAGCGCGCCGCCCGGTCCCGCGCGGCCTTGCCCATCAGCTCCCGCCGATGCCCCGACAGGGCGAGCGTGCACCAGGCGGCCGCGAACGACGACTCCCCGCGGGCCAGCACGCCGGTCTCCCCGTCCACGACGGAGTCCCGCAGTCCGGGCACGTCGAAGGCGATGGTCGGGGTCTGACGGGTGGCGGCCTCGGTGACCACGAGCCCCCACCCCTCCACGGCCGAGGGATGAAGCAGCAGCCACGCCGCACACAGCAGCCGATGCTTCTCCGCCTCGGACACATGGCCCGCGAACTCGACGCCGGGTCCGGCGAGTTGCTCCAGCCGAGCGCGTTCGGGCCCGTCCCCGACGATCACGAGCCGGCCTCCGGTCACGGGCCGGACCCGTTCCCAGAGCCGCAGCAGCAGGTCGATCCGCTTGTACTCGACGAGCCGGCCCACGGCCACGAACAGGGGCTCCGGTGAGCGCTCGCCCAGGGGCCCCGGCTCCTCGACCCCGTTGTGCACGACCCGGATCCGGTCGCGCTCGACCCCGATCGCCCGCAGCGCATGCGCGGTGGACGGCGACACGGCGACCAGCAGACTCCGGTGCTGCGCACCGGTCAGCGCCCAGTGCTCCAGTCTTCGGCCGAGCCGCGCCGCCGGGGCCAGCGGCCCGTCGAAGCGCATCTGCCACAGGTCCGTGTGCACATGGTTGACCAGGCACACCGTCGGTCCGCGATGCCACAGCGGCGCGAAGTACGGCATCCCGTTGCAGACCTCCACCAGCAGGTCGCAGTCACCGACCTGACGGGTGAAGGCGGATCTGGCGCGCAGATAGTGGCCGTAGGAACCGCCTGCGGACACCACCCGGTAGTCGCGGTAGGCCGCCGGGCCCCCGCACAGCAGGGTGACCTGGTGGCCGAGTCTCGTGAGGCCGTCGGCGAGCCGGTCGACCAGCAGCTCGGAGCCGCCGGCGGACCGGTTGCCCAGGTCTCGGTGGGCGAGGAAAACGATTCGGCGCGGATGTGGGGGGAGCGCCGGAGGGTGCTGCTGCGACGCCCAGGGGAGGGATGCGCGCAGCGGGGAGGGCACGTGCTGGGGCATGGGTGCTCCAACTCGTCTCAGGGTGCGGAACTCAGCGTGGGGGAGGGGAGGGTTGTGTTCCGGTGGGGATGGGGATTCGGTCGTTCTCGAACTGTCTACGGTCGTCCTGCGAGGGGTGTGGACAGGCTGTGTCCGGGTGGGGTTGGACAGTTTTCGCCCAGCCGTTCGTCAGGGCTACTCACCGACGTGACAATTTCCGGCTTTGTTAGAGCTGACGTCACGTCACATCGTGAGTGAGGGCTGGGGCATCTCGGTCGTACTCGATGATTCCGGCCGCTTTCGCCCGCGTACCACCAAAACGCCACCCACCGCCGCAAGGGCGAATCCCGCCACAGCCGCCCCGATCGGTGCCGTTTCGCCCACCATGCGCAGCATTCCGCTGTCCCGCTTCGCCTGCCGCACGGCCTCCTTCTGCGTCGCCGCGGTGAACGCGATCTTCTCGCTGTCCAGGAGCACCGTCGCGTCCTTCTCGCCGCCGGGCGCCCGCAGGGTACGGCGCGGACCGGTCTGCGCGTAGATCACCCGGCCGGTGCGCTGGTCCACGACCAGCTTGAACCCGTGGTTGGAGTACCACTCCTCGGCCAGCACCTGCGGACGGTCCGGCTCGTCGACGAGCCTGCCGGGCACGAGCCGGGTGTCCACCTTGCGGGGCGCGACCGTGCCGGTGAACCGGTACCCCGTGTACCCCTGGACCTTCTCGGTGCCGTCGTAGCGCATGGTGACCGTCGTCCCACCGGTGTTGTCCCACCACTGGTAGGACCGTTTCCGCACGTCGAACGGGAACTTCAGATACGCCTCGCCCTCGATGTACGGGCTCTCCTCGCAGCAGTGCACCGGCCTGGTGGTCCTGCGGTCCATCACCCAGCGGTGCGGGGTGAAGTCCAGGGCGTCGTGCGGGTCCGCGGCCGGCAGCGACTTGTCGGTGTCGACGGTCGTGATCACGTCCCAGACGGCGTTGCCGCTGCGCTCGCTTTCCGCCACATCGCCGCGCACCCGCTGGGTGACGGTGATCTTCTGGTCCGGCACGGTCTCGATCTTCTCGGTGTCGAAGACGCTGCCGGTGCCGGTGTAGACGGCGGTGGTGTCGATGTCGACGGGGTTCAGGGCGGCACGCGGGGTCACGTACCACGCCAGCATGGGCGCCAGTACCAGCAGAAACGTGCCGAGGCCCAGCAGGATCAGCGAGAGAGGTGAGGCTGTACGGCGCATCCGGCACTCCTGGGGTTTGACGCATGGTCGATGCACCGGTCGGTGCACGGTCGTTGCCTGGCCGTTCTTGGGCCGGGAACCGTAGGCGTCCATTGACGGAGTGTCAATGTCTTGACGGGTTGTCCCAGCTTGTCGAGACTGGGCACACAGGCAGGGGTTGAATCGGGCTGGCGCACACCGGGGTGGGGACGACCTCCGGGATCTCGGACAGAGAGGCTGACCCTGCGATGCCCAGACTGCTCGCCGCCGCGCTGACCGTCGCGCTCGCCGCCGTACTCGCGGTGGGCGCCGCGCTCGGCGTCGTCGCGCTGCTGGAAGCCACGCCCGACCAGCCGAACACACCTTTGATCACGTACGAGCAGGCGGGCCAGGGGAGTTGACCGTGGCCACGACCCGCTTACCGGCCTCCATGGCCTCCGCCACCCGCTCGGCCTGGCGCGACGTCCCCCGCTACCAGGTCCGCCGTTTCGCGGAGCTGGCCATGGCGGACGCCCCCGCCCTCGCCGAGGAGATCCTGCACGAGATCCAGCGTGAGTACCCGCATCTGCCCGTCGTCCTCGACGAGTCGGGCGAGCCGATGGCCCTGGTCGGCATCCGGCGCGCGATCGAGGTCTTCGTCCAGCACCTGGAGACCTCGGAGGGCCGGCCCACCGTACCGCCCGGCGTCTTCCAGGAGTTCGGCCGCGGCGAGGGCCTCAACGGCCGCTCCCTGGACTCCCTCCAGGCCATCTACCGGTTGGGCGTACGGCTGGCCTGGCGCCGTTTCGCGGAGATCGGCCAGCGCGTCGACATCCCGCCGCCCGCCATGTACGAACTGGTGGACGCGGGCTACGAGTACCTCGACGGCCTCGTCGACCAGTCCGTGCGCGGCTATGCCGAGGCGGCGGCACGGCAGGCCGGCGAGCGGCTGCGCCTGCAGCGCCGCCTGATGGAACTCCTGCTGGCCGAACACCACCGGGGCGACCCGGCGGAGGCCCTCACCGAGCGGGCGGCGCGGATCGGCTGGCCGCTGCCCGAGAAGGTCGCGGTGGGCGTGCTGCTGCGCCCGGCGCGCGAGGCGATGGCGCCCGCGGTCGGACAGGGGGTGCTGCTCGACATGGAGTACGAGCGGCCGCGCATGGTCGTTCCCGAGCCGGACGCCGGCGGCCGTCCCGAACTGCTGCACCGGGCGCTGACCGGCTGGTCCGGCGCGATCGGCCCGCCGGTCCCGCTGGCCGAAGCGGCGAAGTCGCTGCGCTGGGCGGAGGCGGCCGTACACCTGATGGAACGGGGCCTGCTGCCGGCCGGTGACGTCCTGTACTGCACCGAGCACACCGAGGCGCTGGTGCTCCTGCAGCCCGAGGAACTGATCGACGACCTGGCCCTGCGATGCCTGGCGCCCCTGGCGCACTGCGGCCCCACGCACGGCCGACGGCTCGCTCAGACGCTGCTGGCCTGGCTGGAGACCAGGGGCGGGGCGCCCGAGGTGGCGGCCCGTCTCGGGGTGCACCCCCAGACGGTCCGCTACCGGCTGCGGCAGATCCGGGAGCTGTGGGGCGACGAGATGGACGACCCGGACCGGCGGTTCGAGCTGGAACTGGTGCTGCGGGCGCAGCGGTTGAAGGGGGAGCTGGGGGAGCCGCGCCGCTAGATGCGCTGTCCGGGGACGTGCGAGGTGCCCCGACGTGCACCGGACGTCGGGACTTCGCGGACACGGCCTGGCGCGGCGCCGGTCGTCGGCTCGCTCCCGCGTCCTGTCAGCCGCGGGGCGGGGCGGCGGCGCGCAGGCGGCGGCCGCGGCGTGTCGGCCCCCAGGGCTTGAGGACCGAGATCACGGTCATGAAGACGTACGCGCACAGCGACACGACCGGCCCGAACAGCACGTCCCCCGCGTCGGGCAGCGCACCGCCCGAGGCGACGGCGCCGACGGCGGCGTTCACCCCGGGGCGCAGGGCGAGGACGGTGGCGGTCGTCGTCGCCAGGGTCACCCAGAACTTGACCTGCACCCACCGGTGCCGGGCCAGCCCCCACTGCGTGCCCAGCGCCAGCACCAGCCCGCTGACCAGCGTGAGCGACGCCACGGGCAGCAGCAGCCAGTCGGCGAACAGCTTCATGCCCCGCACGGACCCCTCCACGGTCACCGCGGCCCCGGTGGAGGCCGCGGTGACCCCGAGCGCGAGCAACCCCAGCGTGAGCCCCAGCCAGCTCGCGGAGGCGACGACATGGACGACGAGCCAGGCCCGGCGGGCGGGCCGGCGCAGTTTCACGGACGAGGCGGACGTCGGCGAGGAGAGGGAAGACATGGCAACACCGTGCCGCCCCGGGACGGCGAGCACGTCTGACGGCGGGAGCAACGCCTCGTACTCACGCCGGAGTACCCGGCCGCCCCCGACCCCGGGGTCGGCTGCACCCGTCCGTCGGCCCCTGGCGCCCTCCGAGCCGCCGACGCCCGCGCTCCTACACGCCTACGGACTCCTTCCGAGCGGCTCGTCGTGGTGCGGGCCGGTCCAGATGGGCCACCACCGTCGTGTAGAAGCGGTGCACGGCATCGTCCACGCTGCGGATGAAGCCGGACTCGGCATTGCCCCGGGTACTTCCCATCCCCTTGAAGAGGGACAGGCGGAAGCCGGTGATCCGCGTCGCGGTGTTCTTCGGCAGGAGGTCCCCAGGCTCGGGGCGCAGACGTTCCAGGGTGCCTCGGGGGCCGCCGCTCTCGCCTTCGACCAGGGTTTCGATGTGCAGGTCCGCCGGCGCTTCGCCGAGGTGGCGCACCAGGCGCTTGGCCCAGGTGAGGGGGTAGCCCTGTTCGGGCGCGGGGATCTCGACGGACGTGCGCAGCTTGCCGGTGCGCAGATCAGCGCTGATCGTGAGCAGTCCGGGAGCGTTCTCGACGCGGAGATCCGAGTGGAGCTTCCCGTCGCGGCACAACTGGTCGGCCAGCTGAATGCGGCGCGCTCCCGGATCGGTGCCTCGCCTGGCGCGCTGAGTCGGCAACACCTTCTGTCCGAGCTCGCCGCCGAGCCTGAGACACACCTGGCGGATGAGCCTCTCCCAGTTCTCGACCACCTCAAGGGCGCGCGGGTCGCCCTCGCACAGGGTCTCGTCGTTGATGCCGTTGCGTACCGGCACCCACGCCGAGCCCATGTTCTGGAAGCCGTGACAGCCGGAGTTCTCGTGCTGGAGGTAGTGCAGCAGCTCCTGCAGCAGCCACGTGCGGGCCGCGTTGCCGACTCCCTCGTGCCGGATCAGCAGTTGTGCCTGATGGGCCACCTCGGCCCACGAGAGATGCCAGAGAGCCACCTTGTGCTTGCGTCGCCGGTCGATCTTGACATCGACCAGTGGACTGCCCTCCAGCGCGACGTCGTTCGACACCGTGATCACAGCCTCGTAGCCGCGCCGGGCGGCGATGTCCATGTACGCCTGCACCTGATCGGCCTTGAGAGCGTTGCCGTTGGTCTTGGTCTCGACGAGTGCCGTCCACAGCTTTCCGGCACGTTCGATGCGGATCACCCCGTCCGGGCGCCGGGGCGTGTCGCCGTGGGGGAGTGACACCTCGGTGAACGTCTCCATGCGGCCGGACGGCGCCCCGAACGCGGCGGTCAGCCGCCTGCCGAACCGTGGCACCTGCGCCATGACCGACAACAGCACCGAGGTGGCGCGGGTCTCGCGGTCCCGGTCGCTCTTGAGAGCCGACACGGGGAAGAGCCGCGCGGGCTTCCAGGAGTCGTTCTCCGCCAACGACTTCTGCGGTGTGCTCGGCAGGGGGGCCTTCTTCTTCGCGGTTCGCGGTCGGGCAGTTCGTCTGCGTGGCTCGGCCCCGTCGACGGACCGGCGGGGGGCGGGTACTGCGTCCAGCGAGCCGACCGGGCTCGCCCCGGGGGCCTGGCCCGGCGGCACGGCGACCGCCTCACCGGCACCGGCCGGGTCCGGCGCGGTCCCGGCCGCCGCGCCTTCCATGCCGGCGCGCTCCTCGTCGGCGTCCTCCGGGTCGTCGTCGATGTCCACCCCGAAGTCCGTCGCCAAGCCCGCCAGCCCGGAGTCGTACCCCTGTCCCACGGCACGGAACTTCCAGTCCTCTCCGCGTCGGTACAACTCGCCGAAGATGATCGCGCTCACCGATCCGGGGTCGCTCACCGAGAAGCGAAGAAGGTTCTCGCCGGCCGCATCGGCCAGCGTCACCCTCAGGTCGTCCAGTTCTCCGAAGCGGGCCTCGCCGTACCGGCTCGCCGCGACGACGATCCGCTCGATGTCCGGTGGGACCGCTGTCAGGTCGAAGCACATGCGGTCCTCGTTGCCGTCCTGCGTCGGCGTCTTCCCCAGAAGCTGCACGCTGCCGTCGGCGGCCACCGGGTTGTTGTAGAAGTAGAAGTCGGCGTCGCTGCGGACCTTGCCGTTCGTGTCCAGAAGCAGGACGGACACGTCGGCGTCGCCCTCACCTGTCGGGCTGACCCAGCCCAGGCTGACGATGACCGAGCCGACGTCGTCGCTGAGAGCCGCCAGCGCCACGTTCGAGCCCATGACCATGTCGTGCACAGAACCCCCCATATCGCTCGCCTGAGCGCGTGCCTACGAGACCGCCCCAGGCGCCTCCCCGTGCGGCAGAGTGTGACGAGCCGCACACGGCAACGGTACTGGCCGCAGATCGCGCCCGGGGTGCATTCGAGTCGGACCCCGCCCGGCCATTGCCCGGGGCAAGCCGTTCTGAGTAGCCTGTGTTCGTTATTACGATCGGCTGTTGAAATCTCGAACGCAGCCTCACACCCAAGGGAGGGGGCCGGACGTGGGACGCCTCGTACCAGCCGTGACCCGGGCTCTCGACATTCTTGAGCTCTTCCTCGACGGGGACGGCACGCTCTCCGCCCCCGACATCGTGCGCAAGCTCCAGCTGCCGCGCACCACCGTGCATGAGCTGGTCACCACCCTGGCCGCGCGGTCGTACATCGTCCAGGTGCCCGGTCAGCCGGGTCGGTACCGGCTCGGTGTGCGGCCTTACCAGCTCGGCAGCCGGTACGCCGAGCAGCTCGACCTCGCGGCCGAGGGGCAGCAGGTCGCCCGGTCCGTCGCTGAGACCTGCGACGAGACCGTACACGTGGCGATCCTGGAGGGCACCGACGTCATCTACATCGCCAAGGTGGACTCGACACACGCCGTACGCATGGTGTCCGCCGCCGGGCGCCGCCTGCCCGCGCACTGCACCTCCGTCGGCAAGATGCTGCTGGCCTCCCTTCCCGAGCACGAGCTGACCGCACGCGTCCCCGACGACGCCGAGCTCGTCGCCATGACACCGAACAGCATCACCGACCCCGGCGCCCTGCGCGAGGCCCTCGCGCAGATCCGTGAGCGGGGGATCGCCGTCGAGAGCCGGGAATCCAACCCGGACGTGTCGTGCGTGGCCGCCCCGGTGCGGGACCGTGCCGGTCAGGTGGTCGCCGCCCTCTCGATCTCCGTGCCCATGATCCGCTGGAGCGACGACCGGCGCGCCGAGCTGGAGCAGCTCGCCGCCAAGGGCGCCGCGGAGCTGTCGGAGCGCCTCGGCCACCGGAGCGTGGCATGACGGGGACGGCGTACGAGGTCGCCGTGCGCGCCGAGGCGAAGCTCGGCGAGGGGCCGACCTGGGACGCGGACAGCGGCCGGCTGATCTGGATCGACATCCTGGGGTCCCGGATCCACACGTACGACCCCGTCTCCGGGCGTCGCTCGGTGCGTACGACGCACCAGCACATCGGCGCCGCCAAGCCCCGCGCCGGTGGCGGCCTCGTGCTCAACCTGCGGGACGGCGTCGGACTGCTGGACCCGGACCACTCCTTCCGCTGGCTGCACCACGACCCCGTCCCCGGCCGCCGCGCCAACGACGCCGCGGTCGCCCCGGACGGCTCCCTGTGGGCGGGCACCATGCGCTACGACGAGGCACCGGGCGGCGGCACCCTGTCCCGGCACACCGGTGACGGCACGGCCGAGGTGGTCCTCGACGACGTGGCGGTGAGCAACGGCACGGGCTGGAGCCCGGACGGGCGGCTGATGTACTACGTCGACTCGCCGACCCGTCGCGTCGACGTCTTCGACTTCGCGGACGGGCGGGCCGTGAACCGGCGTCCGCTGGTCGAGATCGAGGACGGCGCCGGGTTCCCCGACGGCCTCACCGTCGACGCCGAGGGTTGTGTGTGGGTGGCCCTGTGGGAGGGCGCGGCGGTACGCCGCTACACGCCTGACGGCGAGCTGGACCGGGTGGTCCCGCTTCCGGTGCCCCAGGTGACCGCCTGCGCCTTCGCCGGGCCCGGCCTGACCGACCTGTACATCACGACCGCCCGCGTGGGGCTCGCGTCGCCGCCCACGCTGGCGGGGGCGCTGTTCGTGGTGCCGGGCGCGGGCAAGGGGCTGGCGCAGCCGGCGTTCGCCGGCTGAGGCAGCCGCCCGCGGGCCGAGGTCACCGCAGCCCCGCCGCCTTCAACTCCTGCGCCGTCAGCGGCGGCCCGCTCAACGCCGGCTTGAGCGGGCCGACCAGGGCGGCCAGCAGCACGGACGGGGCGAGCAGCACCTCGGCCCCGCGCTCCAGGGACGTCACGTCGGTGACGCGCCGGGCGATCCGGCCGTTGCCGGTGGCGGTGTGGAGCAGCCGGCCGACATACGCCGCCACCAGCCGGTCGCGCGGGGTGGGGCCGTTCTCGGTCGCCCCGGGATAGAACACGTCCATCCCCAGGGCCAGATCCCATGCCGCCGACGCAGGCCGCGCCACCGCCCGCTGGATCCGCCGGGCCAGACCGGCCGAACCCCAGCCGTGGCGCCGTACCGTCTCCCGCAGGGCGAGCGCGCCCTGGGCCGCGACCGACATCCCGTGTCCGTAGATCGGGTTGAGCGCGCACAGGGCGTCGCCGAGCACGGCGAAGTTCTCGGGCCAGGCCGGCGTCCGCTCGTAGTAGTGGCGCCGGTTGGCCGTGGTGCGGGTGTACGCCACCTCCGTCAAGGGCTCGGCGTACGCGAGCAGTTCGGCGATGACGGGGTGCCGCAGCTCCTCACGGGCGTACCGGAGGAAGTCCTTCGACCCGGTGGGCGGTTCACCGCCGCGCGAACCGAAGAGGGTGACGATCCACCGCCCGTCCTCGATGGGCAGCAGCACCCCGCCGCACCCGGGTCTCCCGGCGCGCGGGTCCGGTTGGACGTTGACGACGGGGAAGCCTTCCCGGGCCCCCTCGGGCGCCCGGAACACCCGGCTCGCGTACGCCACCCCGGAGTCGACCACACGCTGCTCGACGGCCGGTACCCCGAGCCCGGTCAGCCAGCCCGCCGCACGGGAGCCCCGTCCCGTGGCGTCGACGACCAGGTCGGCCGACAGGGTTCGCTCGGCGGCGTCCCGCGTCCGGATCCGTACGCCCGTGACGGCCGAGGCGGTACCGACCGGTCCGAGCGCCTCGGCCCCCTCGACCAGCTCGACGCGCTCGTCGGCGAGGACGTCCGCCCGGACGGTCGCGTCCAGCAGGTCCCGGCTGCACAGCAGCATGTGGTGGGATTCGGCCCACCGCCGGTACCAGCCGTACGGCGACAGGGCCACCATGTCCGTGGTCACGGGCAGTCGGTGCGCCCCCGCGTCGCGCAGCCGTCCGACGACGCCCGGCAGCAGCTCCTCCAGGGCGTGCGCCCCACCCGACCACAGCTGGTGGACGTGCCGGGCCTGGGGCAGGCCCTTGCGCGGCGCGGGCCCGGACGGCAGCACGTCGCGTTCGACCAGGGTGACGTGGTCGGCGACGTCGGCGAGCGCGCGGGCGGCGAGCATGCCGGCGAGGGAACCGCCGAGGACGACGGCGGTCGTGGGGCGTTCAGTCATGTACGGGCACGTTCTCTGCCGGGGCGGCCGCACGGGCACGGACCGCCTGGATGTCGGTGGGGTGGCGCAGGGCTCGGGAGACGGCCCCGATCTCCTGGAGGAGGTCGGTGGTGTCGGGACCGCCGCTGCCGCCCCCGTCCGGGGCCCGGCTCTTGCGGTCGATGGCGTCCTGGATGGTCACGGCGGAGGCGAGCGCCTTGGCCCGTACGGGTGCGAAGCCGAGGGCGAGCGCGGCGGTGTACGACCGCCCGCGCAGATCCTCGTCGATGTGCCGTGCCAGCGACAGCAACACATCGCGGATGAAGGTCTCGCGGCGGATGAGCCGCAGTTCCGGGGTGGCGCGCAGGACGAAGCGCACGCCGGAGCCGTTGACGGACCTCATCAGCAGGTACAGCGGACGCAGTCGGTGGTGGGCGAGGCGGACCCGCCAGCGGTCGTGCAGGTACTGCCCGGCGTGCGGGAGGATGAAGCCCACCGCGATCAGGATGGCGGACAGGCAGGCCACCGGCGGCGCGAGGTCCGTGCTGAGCCAGTCCAGGTCGTTGCCCGTCCAGCGGGCCGCGACGGCGGTCAGCTTGGCCGCGTCGAAGATCAGGTTGAGCGCGTAGCCGACGCCCAGGCAGACCAGTCCCCAGCGCAGCCAGGCGTCGAGGCCGTCGGTGCGTACCCAGTTCCAGATCAGGCGGGACGTGATGAGCACGGCCGTGCAGTGCGCGAGGAGATAGAGCAGGGTCTCCTCGCGCATGAACGGGGTGTTGGCGTAGTAGGTGTCCAGGTCCCGCACCCGCTCCACCGGCGCGTCCGCGAGGGCGAACAGCACCCACAGCGCCACGATCACACCGGAGTACGCGCAGATGACGAAACGCATGGCGCGGCGGGTTTCGGCGCTGCGGTCGGACAGGCCGCTGCGCCAGGCGATGATCAGCAGCAGGCAGGAGCCGCAGAACGCGGTGAGGAGGGAGTACACCAGGGGCGCCGCGAAGTTGGGCACGCCGGTGACGCGGTTGACCCAGGCGATCGTCGCCGGAGCGGCGGAGACGAAGACGAAGCAGGCGAGCAGCAGCAGCCCGCCGACCGCGCGCAGCAGGGGGTCCCGCCACAGCCGGATGATCGTGGGCAGTTTGATCGCCAGCGCGGCGGTCAGTACGACGGTCGGGATCCAGAACGAGATGTACACCTCGCTGAGCAGCCCGGCCGGGTCCAGTGCCAGCCCGGTCATCGCACCGTCCTCCCACTCCCGCGGTACCCGAGCGACCGCTGCAGGGGCCCGAGCGGCTCGTCGAGGTCCTGCCCCGACAGCAGCGGCCGGAACGCCGCCGCCAGCCGGTGCCCGAAGTCCTCGGCCTCGGCCTCGTCCTGCTCACGGGAGCCGTTGCGGGCGGCCACCGCGAGGGCGAGGTCGTCCCAGTCCGGCCGGCGGGCGAGGGCGTGCGCGGCTGCCGCGCCGACCGTGTGGTGGTGGCCGTGCCCGGCGTGCAGGTGCCACAACTCATGGCCCAGGATGACCAGTTGCTGCATCGCCTCGGCCCGCTCCTCCACGATGACCAGGTCGAAGTCCTGGAACTCCACCCACAGCCCGGTCACTTCGATCTCATCGGGGAACCGCTCGAAACGCAGTTCCAGGGGCCGTCCGCCGCGCCGTGCGCTCATCTCCTCGCACAGCGCCTGGCACACCTCGCGCACATCGGCCGGGGGTCGGGGCCCGGCCCGCAGAGCGGCGCTCAGATCGGAGGCCAGGTCGCGCATGGCCGAGGCGCGTGGCGAGCGCCGTGACCGCAGCGCCCGAGCGACCGCCCTCATACGCGCGCCCGCGATGCCCATCGCACCCCCTGTTCTCCCGCCGTTCGGCAGGCCGTTCGAGCCTACGCGGCCCGAAGTGTTCGCGTCATGTGCTCCATCGACCGTAGTTCAAGCGGGAACGATCGTCGGCGCCAGGAATTCATGCACAGGGCATTGACGGGAAAACGCTTCCATCCTACGGTCCCGTCCGAAGTTACGGTCGCCATTCGATGGATCGAACGGACAAGGCAGGGGAGGGGACGACCTGACCTGAATCGCAGGCAACTTCCGGCCACCGCTCCGCACACCCGCAGCCGCCACCGAACCCGAACCACCCACCCCGAAAGGCGACCATGGACACCGCCCGCTTCACCCTCGATCCCGCCTTCACCGTCGGCGAGGTCAACCCCCGTCTCTTCGGCAGCTTCGTGGAGCACCTCGGCCGCTGCGTCTACACCGGCGTCTTCGAACCCGACCACCCCACGGCCGACGACAAGGGCCTCCGTCAGGACGTCCTGGAGCTGGTCCGGCAGCTCGGCGTCACAGCGGTCCGCTACCCCGGCGGCAACTTCGTCTCGGGCTACAAGTGGGAGGACTCCGTCGGCCCCGCGGCCGAGCGGCCCCGCCGCCTCGACCTCGCCTGGCACTCCACGGAGACGAACCGTTTCGGCCTCTCGGAGTACATCGACTTCCTGCGCAAGATCGGCCCCCAGGCCGAGCCGATGATGGCCGTCAACCTCGGCACCCGCGGAGTGGCCGAGGCCCTCGAACTGCAGGAGTACGCCAACCACACCGAGGGCACCGCGCTGTCCGACCTCCGTGTCTCGCACGGCGACAAGGACCCGTTCGGCATCAGGCTCTGGTGCCTCGGCAACGAGATGGACGGCCCCTGGCAGACCGGCCACAAGACGGCCGAGGAGTACGGCCGGGTGGCCGCGGAGACCGCGCGGGCCATGCGCCAGATGGACCCCGGTGTCGAACTCGTCGCGTGCGGTTCCTCCAGCCAGTCCATGCCGACCTTCGCCGCGTGGGAGGCGACGGTCCTGGAGGAGACGTACGACCTCGTCGACCACATCTCGCTGCACGCCTACTACTGGCCCGAGAACGGCGACGTCGACTCCTTCCTCGCCTCCGCCGTGGACATGGAGTCCTTCATCGACAACGTCGTCGCGACCGCCGACCACGTGGGCGCCCGGCTGAAGTCGAAGAAGCGGATCAACCTCTCCTTCGACGAGTGGAACGTCTGGTACCTGCCGGAGTGGGAAGCGCGCGCCAAGACCTTCGAGCAGGACGACTGGCCCGAGGCCCCGCGCCTGCTGGAGGACAACTACAGCGTCCTGGACGCGGTCGTCTTCGGCTCGCTCCTCGTCGCACTGCTGCGGCACGCGGACCGCGTCACCGTCGCCTGCCTGGCCCAGCTGGTCAACGTCATCGCGCCGATCATGACCGAGCCGGGCGGACCGGCCTGGCGGCAGACGACGTTCTTCCCGTTCGCGCAGGCGAGCAGGTACGGCCGCGGCCAGGTCCTGGACGTCCGCGTCGACTCCCCGACGTACGAGACGAAGAAGTACGGCGAGACCGACCTGCTGCACGCCACCGCCGTGCACGCCGAGGACGGCACCGTCACCGTCTTCGCGGTCAACCGCAGCCGCACCGAAGGCCTTCCGCTCGACGTCACCCTGAACGGCCTCGACCTGACGCGGGTCGTCGAGCACAGCGCCCTCGCCGACGCCGACCCGGACGCCCGCAACACCCTCGACGACCCCGAGCGGGTCACGCCGCACCGGGTCGAGGGCACGGCGCTGACGGACGGCCGTCTCACCGCCGTACTGGAACCGCTGTCCTGGAACGTGATCCGGCTGGGCTGACGGACATGTGCGTACCGGGCCCCGAAGCAGCGCTCTGCTCGGGGCCCTGCTGTCGTTGCCCACTCAACTCGGCTGTAAATGGCCGGACTTCGCCCTGGCTGACCCCCACGCGGCTCCCTACGATGCGAACGCCTCCGGCCTTCACAGAAACCTCACCCTTTCTTCAAGGATTCAACAGGGTGGAAGGGGTCGGGGCACAGCCACCCCCCAACCCTAGGAGAGCTCCATGGCACGTGGACTCCTGCGCCTCCTGCTGAGCGGAGGCGCGCTGGCCGCCCTGCTCACCGGGGCCCTGCCCGCACAGGCGGCCCCCGCGTTCGACAACCCGCCGCCGGACAAGATCGTCATCAAGGTCGCCACGGTCAACGGCTCCGGCTGCCCGCAGGGCACCACGGCCGTCGCCGTGTCCGAGGACAACACCGCCTTCACCGTGACCTACAGCGACTACCTCGCCAAGGTCGGCGGCAACGCGGATCCCACGGACTTCCGTAAGAACTGCCAGCTGAATCTGGTCGTCCACGTCCCGCAGGGCTTCACGTACGCCATCGCCAGCGCCGACTACCGCGGCTTCGCCGCACTCCAGCCCGGCGCCAGCGCCATGCAGAGAGCCTCGTACTACTTCCAGGGCTCCCCGAACACGCAGTTCCGCAGCCACCCCTTCAGCGGCCCCCTCAACGACAACTGGCAGGCCACCGACAGCACCGACTGGGCCCAACTGGTCTGGGCGCCCTGCGGAGTCCAGCGCAACTTCAACATCAACACCGAACTGCGGGTGAACCTCGGCTCGTCCTCGCCGAGCAAGGTCAGCTTCATGACCATGGACTCGACCGACGGTGACATCAGCACGGTGTACCACCTGGCGTGGAAGGAGTGCCCGGGCAAGTAGGTGCACCGGCACGCGGCTCCGCCGGCGCCCCGGGCCCACGGTCACCTGCCGTGATCGGGGCCTGGATCCAAACCTCCGGCAAATGTCCACACCGCGGCACCGGGAGGCCGTGCCGGGGCCCGGTCGTCCGTCCGGAACCGGGGCCGCAAGAGCCGGGCTCGCGACAGGGCGACAGGTCCTGTGAAGAAGTTGGCGTATTCGGTGACCCGGTGGTCATAGGGGTGAAGCCGGTCTCCCGAATTCGCCGTACCACGAGGCGGATTGATTGGCCGTCTTCTTCTGGGCGTGCTTTGATCCTGCGCAACGGCAGGGGTCCGGAACCCGTCCCGGCAGGGAAATTCGGGCACCCGCGGCCGTGAAGAATGTTCACTCGAAGGGAACCGCAGGTTATGAACTTCACCCCGCAGGTCGAAACGGCTGAGCTGACCGACGCCGCCCTGGACCAGGTCTCCGGCGGTCAGGCGGGCGGTGCCTCCGCCGGCCTGGCGGGCAACCTGACCAGCGGTCTCTCCGACTCCCTGAACGCGGTGGCCTGCGCCGACGTGTTCGCCGCGGTCTCGCCCGAGGGCGTCGCGCTCGGCCTGCACGCGCACGCCGCCGCCAGCCACTGACGCATACCGCGCAACGGGCCCCGGAATTCGATTCCGGGGCCCGCTCGCTTTCTGCGCGGCGCTATACCGACGCCGCGTTCCGTATGGTCGTGCAGTGAGAGACGAACGCATGCCAGGCGTCGGGGGAGAGTGCCATTTGGCGTGCCTGCGGGGCCTTGGAGTCGCGTACGTGGATGGCGGCGGGGGTGAGGGCCACCTCGACGCAGTCGCCGTCGCCGCCGCTGCTGTAGCTGCTCTTGAACCAGACCAGTTCGCTGGTGCTCATAGCTCTCCTCGCATCCGCTGCAACAGGCTCACGGAATCGTCAAGGGTGAGAGCCTGCGCACGCATCCTGGCATACCGCCTTTGGAGAACGCTGACCTCTTTTGCGTCGGAGATGAGCAGGCCGCCTCGCTGCCCTTCGCAGTAGGCGAACCAATTGTTCTCCGGGGTCTCCAGCAGTTGCATCGGGCCGTCCAGGCCCGCATGCGTCTCCCGCACCGTAGGCATGATCTGGATCTCCACGTTCCGTAGTTCGGCGATCTCCGATACGTGGTCGATGAGCTCACGCGTGGCTTCGACACCACCCATCTGTCGCTGGAACAGGTGCTGCTCCAGGACGAAGGCGAAGGCCGTGTTCGGCCGCTCCCGCAGCAGCCGTTGCCGTTCCGCCCGCGCGATCCACTGCGCCTCGACCTGCTCGTCGCTCAATGGCGGCAGCTGGTTCGTGAAGAGCGTCCGCGCGTACGCCTCCGTCTGTAACAGCCCTGGAATCAGGCGGCATTCGTACGTGTACAGCGTGATCGCCGTAGCCTCCAACCGCGCCCACCGCCGAAACCAGGCCGCCAACCCCGGCTGCCGAGCCAGATGCTGAGCCGCCTTCTGCAGCGCCCCCGTGTTCCCGAGAACCCTCTCCGCCCGCTCGGCGAACCTCGGATCAGGCATCCGCCGCCCCAACTCCACGGAAGCCACGGTGTGCTTGGACAGCCCGACCCGGTCCCCGAACTCCTCCCGGCTCAGCCCCGCATGCTCCCGCAGCGCCTGCACGACCGCCCCGAACGTCCGCAGGCTGTCCGACGACTCCGGCTCGCCACCCGTACCCGCGCCCGCGCCCACCGCACCATCGACCACAGTCGGTCACCTCCCGCGGCCATGGTCACGGTTGGTCACGAGTACTGTCCACCCCGTCACCGCGTACGCTGCCGCAGCGTACGCGGCGCTCACCTGGTGAAGTGCCCCGAAAGCCCGCCAGATTGGGCCCATGCCCGCACCCCTCACCCCCCAACCGCCGGTCACCGTACGTATGTTCTGCCAACGCTTCAGTGCCACCCCTCGCGGCGCCCGTCTCGCCCGGCACCTCGCCCTGAACCAACTCGACGCCTGGGGCGTCCCGCACGGCAGCGACGCCTCCGAGGCCGTCGCCGTGATCGTCGCCGAGCTGGCGGCCAACGCCGTGACCCACGGCCGGGTCCCCGGCCGGGACTTCGAGCTGCGGCTCTCGCTTCCCACGGGCGGCATCCGCGTCGAGGTCAGCGACACCCGTACCGATGAACGCCCCCCGAAGCCCGGCGACGTACGGCCCCCGCACCCCCTCGACGAACACGGCCGGGGTCTGCTCCTCGTCGAGGCGATGGCCGACCGGTGGGAGGTGGTGGACCGGAACGCGCCGCCCGGCAAGACGGTACGGGCGGAGGTCGACCTGCCCGGATGGCTGTCCCTGGGCAAGCGCCGCCCCTGACGGGTGAGGCCCGTCCGCCTGGCCTCCGGCACCGACGCGACGGCCCCGGGCGCCTGTCAGAAGATGAGCTTCTCGATCTCGGTCAGGCGCCCCAGCAGCTGGTCGCGGATGTGCGCGCGGATCTTCTCCACCAACTCGTCGACCTTGCCCTCGTCGAGGGAGAGCGCCTCGATCTCCTTGACCATCTTGCGTACGGACATCTGGTTCGCTGCCTCCAGGATCACCGGACCGCCCCACTCCCATGTGAGCCGCGCGATCTCCAGATAGGGGTTGCCGGATCGGGCCGGCTGAAGGGCGTTGCCGCGTTGTCGCTCGATCAGGCGCCGCTTGGTTTCGAGTGCCCAGTGGATCCGGCTGGTCTTGAGGCTCCGCTGACGGTTCACGTAACTCAGCAGGCGGTCGGTGAGGGTTTCGGCGACGCTGAGCGGAAGCTCGAACTTCAGGTCCAGGGCGTCGTGGGGCACCCCGTGGTCACGGCACAGGGAGCTGACGCGCTCGCCCAGGCGCTGGTTCAGGGCCGCGCGCAGGTCCATGACGGCCGGGGGTTCGTCCCCGTCGTCGACCAGCCCCTCCACACTCGTCCCGCTGTGGACCGTCGTGTCGCGTACTCGCCGGGCCAGCCGCCGCTTGAGCTCGGTGAACCCCTCCGAGATGTGCTCTTCGCACATCTCTCCCAGCTCCGGCTCGTCCAGCAGCGCGTCCAGGGCCGTCCGGAACCGCTCCAGACGCAGTTCCGTGTAGCCGGCCAGGGCCAGCCCCCGGGCCACCGAGAAGGCGGGCTCGGGGTCGTTGTGCACGACCGCGTCGGGGAAGATCTCGCCGCAGATCCGCCGGGTGAACGGCATGCGGGAGCCGCCCCCGGTGAGTACCACCTGGTCGGGGTCCTGGTCCTCCATCAGCCGGCGTGCCCGTGCCAGCAGCGCGCGGAACTCGTCGGCCCAGCCGCCCGGGGCGGCCACCAGCGCCGGGATCTCCAAGGAGCGCAGCCATCCCCAGGCCAGTTCCACGATGGGCAGGAAGCGCGGGTTGAAGGGCTGGTTCAGGATCTCCGCCTGCGTCCCGGTGAACTGCGCCTCCTTGGCCCGGCGGCAGGCCAGCAGGAGGAACTCCCGGCCGCCGTCCGCCGAGAGCGCTGCCCTGAGGATCTCGTTGTCGTGGAGGCGCTCGGTGACCAGGTCGGCCACCTGGAAGTCGATCCGACGGCAGCCGAAGTCCGACCCCAGGGGGAGGCTGCGGGGCTCCATGTCCGTGATGAGGGTGAGGTCGGTGGTGGAGGAGCCGATGTCGACGACCAGGACCCGGCTGTCGCGGGGCTGTTCGGTGATGCTGCGGTCCGGGTCCGGACGGCGGACATGGACGAGTGCCGCCTGCGACTCCGGCAGCAGCCGGATGCCGATCCCGCGGATCTTCAGGAACTCCGCGTAGGTGTCGACCACTTGGGGGTCCCAGCCGGCCGGATGACCGACGACCATGAGGGGCCGGGCGGCTTCCTCGCCCGGCTCGGACTGCTCGGACGGCTCCGACTGCTCGGTGCGCTCGGCCTGAGCGGCGAGGAACTCCGCGAGCAGCGCCTGGACGAACAGCACCGCCTCCGGTGTCTCGAAGCCCGCGGGGTCCGGACCCTGCTTGAAGTTCAGGCTGAACTCGGCGGCCCCCGCCGCGTAGACGGCCTCCTCGCCGAGCAGCCGGCGCCGGTCGGTGGCCGCGCGGGCCATGGCGGTGAGCACGCTGCGTTCCCCGGTGGTCCGGCGCTGAAAGATCCGGATGCCGCCGTCGCCGTTCCGTGTCGTCCAGGCGAGGGTGGTCTCGCCGTCGCCGAGGTCGAGCCCGATCACCAGGCCGTCGGGGGCGGTGTTCACCACGGGTTCGTCCCGCGCACCGGGGCGTCGTCGGGACCGGGATCCGTCGCCCCGCCGCTGGTCACGCTCAGCACCTCGGTCAGGGTGTCGATCTCGCTCTTTCCCGGCGGTGGCGGGAAGTCCAGCTCCACACGGCTGCTGGAGGTGGCGTGAAGCAGATCCACGAGGTCCTGCTCCCGCTGGAAGAGGTACAGCTCTTCCTGACGCAGTGTGCTGCTGTTGCCGTTGGCGGCCTCGTCCATGCGCTGCCATGACTCGGGGGTGCGGTTGACCATGGCGTAGAACGCGGGGTGCTGCAGCCGGATGGTGAGCAGGATCGCCGCGTGCAGCATGCGCGCGCGACTGGGCGCGGAGTGCAGCCGCAGTGAGATGACGGTGAGGTTGAGCGCGTTGATGAAGCGGCGTACCCGGCGGGGGTTCTGGCCGTAGGCGACGCGGATCAGTTGCCACAGCGCCGGGTCGTCGCCGAGGCCGACGACCTCCTCACGCAGGTGGCTGAACATGGACTCGAAGGTCACATGGGGCAGGTGGTACGGGAACTGGATCAGCTTCTCCAGGTACCGCCGGCCCATCTCCTCGTCGTTGTCGAACCGCTGGGCCATGGCCTTGGCGATCACCTGCTGGTCCATGGCCAGGACGAACACGCACGAGGCCTCACCGAGGAAGAGTTTCAGCGAGTCGAGGACGGTGGTCGCGGCCTCGGGGGTGCAGCGGTCCAGGTCGTCGATGAGAATCACCAGGCGCCCGCCGCCGGTGAACTCTTCGACGACCTCCGCGAAGTCGTGCTCGAACTGGTTGACGTGCCGGTACTCCAGGGGATTGCCCTCGTCCCAGGCCTCCTTGAGCGCATCGGCGTCACTGGTCGAGACGAGCCCGCCGCTGAGCGGCACCACCGCCTTGCGGGTCATCAGCCAGGCGGCGGTACGGCTCAGGGTGGCGGCCTTCTGCAGGGCATGCTGGAGCCGTGTGCTCCGGTCGGCCTCCGGGTTTTCGGTGATCTTGGACGCGATCTCGTCCAGGATGGTCTGGATCAGCGCGTGCCAGATCTCCTCCCGCTGGTCGTACTTCCAGGGGTTGAACGACACCACCGGTATGTCCTGCTCTTCGAACAGGGAGCGGCAGATGTTCATGAAACTGGACTTGCCGGTCCCCCAGGCGCCGTAGAGCGCCACGCTGAGGGGGAGGTCGCGGGTTGCCTTGATCGCGTCGCACAGGACCCGGGCGTGCGGGAGGAAACCGAAGCGGTCGCCCTCCGAGCCGTTCACCGGGTTGTCGGTCAGCAGCATTCACACATGGTGACAGTCTGCTTCCCCTGTGTCAGGAGATCGTCGGGAAATCAGACCGCCCGGCTCCGGGCGCGGGCACGCCGAGTCAGGCTCCCGCCGCGCTGGGCCAGCTCTGGCTGTTCGGCCACCCGGTCGCCGGGGCCGGTGCCAGGCCGGGTCCTGTCGTCCCCCGCACCTGCGCGGCCGTCAGCCCGCCGCGTGCCGGGACCCCCGGAGGCGTGGGGCCGGGCGGCACCACCGTCGCGGCCGGCGCCACGGGCGAGGGGAAGGGCATCGGCGCGGGGGTGGGGACGGCCGGAATCGGTGCGGCCGGAATCGGTGCCGGGGCAGGAGCCGGAGCAGGCGCCGGGGCGGCTGGGGCCGGAGCGGCCGGGACGGGGGCGGGGGTGGCGGCAGCGGCCGGTGCCACCGGGACCGGCGCCGGCATGGGCATGCCGGTGCTCTGCGGGGCGGCCTGCGGCTGGGGTGCCGCGGGCATCCCGCCCCCCAGGGCCTGAGCGGCAAGGCCCTGCGTACCCGCGCCGTTGGTGGAGCTGACCAACCGGTCCACGGCCGCCGTACCCGAGCTGTAGTTGATTGCTGCACCCAGCTCGGGTACGGCGGCTCCCCTCCTGGACGTCCCGTAGAGCACCTGCTCCAGGCCGGACACCAGGCGACGCACGTCCACCTGGGGGCGCACCACGAGACGCAGGAAGCGGCTGGACGAACCGATCTTGTTTCCGCACTCGCGGACCAGGATCCGGTGCTCGGTGAGCAGCCGGTCCCGGACCACCGTGCCCTCGGCGCCGACGGGGAGGCGCACGAAGAGGAAGTTGCCCTGGGACGGGTAGACCGTCAGACCGGGCAGCGCGGAGAGCTGACTCGCCATGTCGAGGCGGTCCTTGCGTACCTGATGGAGGCTCTGCGCGTACTCGGCGCCGTGGTTCTTCAGCATGAACACCACGTGCTCGGCGAAGGCGTTGAGGTTCCACTTCGGCAGCATCGAGCGGACCATCCCGGCCAGGGCCGGGTTGGCGACCAGGTAGCCGAAGCGGATGCCGTGCAGACCGAAGTTCTTGCCGAGGCTGCGCAGCACGATGACGTTCGGCCGCAGCATCGCCTCCTGGACGACCGACGGCTCCTGCTCGGCGTCGGCGAACTCCAGGAAGGACTCGTCGATGACGACCAGGTCCAGGTCGGCCATCGCGTCCATGAACTGCACGAGCGCGTGCTTGTGGAGGTAACCCCCGTCGGGGTTGTTGGGGTTGCAGATCACCGCCACGCGGGTGCCCCTGGCCCGGATGAACTCGGCGTACTGCGCGAGGTCCAGGGCGAAACCGCTGGACTCCTGGAGCGGGAACATGTCGACCCGCTTGCCGGTCTCCATCGGCTGGTCGGTCCAGCGGCCGAAGGTGGGGACGGGAACGGCGAGCGACTCACGGACCATCAGGTGGTCGATCCAGGTGATCAGTTCCGTGGAGCCGTTGCCCATCGCGACGCACTGCGGGGGGAGCTGGAGCAGGCTGCACAGCTCGGCCGTGATCGTGTCGGCACTGCTCGGGTAGTACGTGATGATGTCCCGCAACCGCGCCGCCATGTCCTGGAACATCTCCGGCGTCGGGAAGTACGGATTGCACGGAATGCAGAAGTCCACCGGCCCGGCCCCGTCGCCGCCCTCCCGCGTCAGCGCCGCCATCGACGGGCTGTGCGCCGCGGTGCTGCGGAACAGCGAGGTGACGTTGTCGGCCATGGAACCTCCGTATGGGGCGAACCCGGTGGGGGCGAGGACCGGGCCCGTCGTCTTTGGGTGGCCCGCGCGGGGGAGCACGGGCCACCCGTACATACGGAGGCTGGGGGGACACTGTTCAACCACCGGGAAATCGCACAGGACTTGTGTGCCGTCTGTGAAGATCCGTCGGTGGGGCGGCCGCCGGGCCTCAGCAGCTGAACGAGTGGACGGTCGTCGACCGGTACGTCCGCCCCGGTCGCAGCAGGGTCGACGGGAACTTCGGCTGGTTGGGCGAGTCCGGGAAGTGCTGCGTCTCCAGACACAGCGCGTCGCCCTGCCGGTAGGCACGTCCGCTCGGGCCGACGAGGGTGCCGTCGAGGAAGTTGCCTGAGTAGAACTGCAGACCCGGCTCGGTCGTCGCCAGCCGCAGGGTCCGGCCGGAGGACGGGTCCTTCAGCGTGGCGACCCACTCGGGGCGCGGCGAGATGCCCTTGTCCAGCACCCAGTTGTGGTCGATGCCCTTGGCGTACAGAAGCTGCTCGTGTGCCTCGCGGAGGTTCTCGCCGATGCGCCTGGTACGGCGGAAGTCGAAGGGGGTGTCCGCGACGGGGGCCGGCTCACCGGTGGGGACGAGGCCCGCGTCGACGGGGGTGTAGCGGGACCCGGCGATCTTCAGCTCGTGGTTCTCGATCGTGCCGCTGCCCTCGCCGGCGAGGTTCCAGTACACGTGGCTGGTGAGGTTGACGACCGTGGTCCTGTCGGTGGTGGCCTCGTAGTCGATGCGCCAGTCGCCGTGCTCGGTGAGGGTGTATGTCACCTTCGTCCTCAGCGTGCCCGGGTAGCCCATCTCGCCGTCGACGGAGGTGTAGTACAGGTGCAGGCCGACGTCGGAGCCCTCGGTGAACGGCTCGATGTCCCACACGCGCCTGTCGAAGCCCTCGGCGCCGCCGTGCAGGCTGTTCACGCCGTCGTTGACGTCGACCTGGTGGGCGTGGCCGTCGAGCGTGAACCGCCCCTTGCCGATGCGGTTGCCGAACCGGCCGATCAGGGCGCCGAAGTACGGGCTCCCGGCGACGTAGTCCTCGATGCTGTCGAAGCCCAGGCAGACGTTGGCGAGCCGGCCGTGGCGGTCCGGGACCTCCAGGGACTGCACGATGCCGCCGTAGGAGAGGACCTTCAAACGGGTGCCGCCGTTGGCCAGCGACCAGCTGTGGATCTCCGTGCCGTCGGCGAGGGTGCCGAAGAGGGACTTCACCGGCGTGTTGCCTCCGTCGCTGAAAGGGACAGGGCCCCGCCTTCCGACGGGGCCCCGCGGTACTTACGAACCGACCTTGCGCTTGTTCCATACGTCGAACCCGACCGCCGCCAGCAGCACCAGGCCCTTGATGACCTGCTGCCAGTCGGTGCCGATGCCGACGAGGTTCATGCCGTTGTTCAGCACGCCCAGGACCAGGCCACCGATGATCGCGCCGAGGACGGTTCCGACGCCGCCGCTCATCGACGCGCCGCCGATGAACGAGGCCGCGATCGCCTCCAGTTCGAAGTTGAGGCCGGCCTTGGGAGAGGCCGCGTTGAAGCGGGCGGCGAAGACCAGACCCGCCAGGGCCGCGAGCATGCCCATGTTCACGAAGATCAGGAAGGTGACCTTCTTGTCCTTCACACCCGACAGCTTGGCCGCGGGCAGGTTGCCGCCGATGGCGTAGATGTGGCGGCCGATGATCGCGTTGCGCATCACGTAGCCGAAGCCGACGAGGAGCACGCCCAGGACGAGCAGCACGATCGGGGCACCCTTGTAGCTGGCGAGCAGCATCGTCAGCGTGAGGATGGCGGCGGCGAGCGCGACCAGCTTCAGCAGGAACAGGTTGAAGGGCGGGACTTCGAGGTTGAACTCCTGCTGGCGGCGGCGGTCACGGAACTCCTGGAAGACCACGAACGCGATCATCGCGAAGCCCAGCAGCAATGTGAGGTTGTGGTAGTTCGTGTTCGGGCCGACCTCCGGCAGGAAGCCGTTGGAGACCTTCTGCAGCCCCTCCGGGAACGGACCGAGGGTCTGGCCCTCCAGGAAGATCTCGGTCAGACCGCGGAAGATCAGCATGCCCGCCAGGGTCACGATGAACGACGGTATGCCGCCGTACGCGATGAAGAACCCTTGTACGGCACCCGCGAGGGCGCCCACGGCCAGGCACAGCAGCACGGCGACCGGCCACGGCATGTCGTTCTTCACCATGAACACGGCGGCCATGGCGCCGACGAACGCCGTCAGTGATCCCACCGACAGATCGATGTGGCCCGCGATGATGACCAGCATCATGCCGATCGCGAGGATCAGGATGTAGCTGTTCTGCAGCACCAGGTTGGAGACGTTGCGCGGCAGCAGCAGGTCGCCGTCGGTCCACACGGCGAACAGCGCCACGATCAGGCCGAGGGCGATCAGCATGCCGTACTGCCGCATGTTGCGGCGCATGCCGTCCAGGACCAGCTGGAGCAGGCCGTCGCCCGCGGCTCCTCCGCTCTTGCCCGGCGGCGCGGGGGCCGGGCTCTTGGCGGTCACATCCGTGCTCATCGGGTTACCTCTTTGTCCTTAGTCATCTGACGCATCAGCGATTCCTGCGAGGCCTCGGCCCGCGAGAACTCGCCGGTCAGCCGCCCCGCGGCCATCGTGTAGATGCGGTCGCACATGCCGAGCAGCTCCGGCAGCTCGGAGGAGATGAAGACGACCGCCTTGCCCTGGGCGGCCAGCTGGTCGATGACCGTGTAGATCTCGTACTTGGCGCCGACGTCGATGCCGCGCGTCGGCTCGTCCAGGATCAACACGTCCGGACCCGCGAAGATCCACTTGCTGAGGACGACCTTCTGCTGGTTGCCGCCGGACAGCTTGCCCACCGGCTCGAAGACGGTCGGCGCCTTGATGTTCATGGACTTGCGGAAGCCCTCGGCGACCTGCCGCTCCTCGTGCTCGTCGACCACGCCCCGCTTGGCGACCTTGCCCAGCGCGCTGAGCGAGATGTTGCGGTTGATGGTGTCGATGAGGTTGAGGCCGTAGTGCTTGCGGTCCTCGGTGACGTACGCGATGCCGTGCTTGACCGCCTCGGGGACGGTCTTCGTACGGATCTCCTTGCCGTCCTTGAGGACCGTGCCGCCGTGGTACCGGCCGTAGGTGCGCCCGAAGACGCTCATCGCCAGTTCGGTGCGGCCGGCGCCCATGAGGCCCGCGATGCCGACGATCTCGCCGCGCCGGACCTGGATCGAGACGTCGTCGACGACCTTGCGCTGCTGGTCGATCGGGTGGTGCACGGTCCAGTTGCGGATCTCCAGCGCGGGGGCCGCGCCCTCCTCCGGCTCGTGCGGGGTGCGCTCCGGGAACCGGTGCTCCAGGTCCCGGCCGACCATGCCGCTGATGATCCGGTCCTCGGTGGTCTCCGGGGCCTTCACATCGAGCGTCTCTATGGTCTGGCCGTCCCGGATGATCGTCACCGAGTCGGCGACCTTGCGGATCTCGTTGAGCTTGTGGGAGATGATGATCGAAGTGATGCCCTGCTTCTTCAACTCCAGGATGAGATCCAGGAGTTTGCCGCTGTCCTCGTCGTTCAGGGCCGCGGTCGGCTCATCCAGGATGAGCAGCTTGACCTTCTTCGACAGCGCCTTGGCGATCTCCACCAGCTGCTGCTTGCCCACGCCGATGTCGGCGACGCGGGTGTCAGGATGGTCGCTGAGCCCGACCCGCCGCAGCAGCTCGGTGGCGTGCCGCAGGGTCTCCCTCCAGTCGATGAACCCGCTCTTGGCGTGCTCGTTGCCGAGGAAGATGTTCTCCGCGAGGGAGAGGTACGGCGACAGCGCCAGCTCCTGGTGGATGATGACGATGCCGCGCTGCTCGCTCGCCCGGATGTCCTTGAACTCGCAGACCTGGCCCTCGAAGAGGATCTCCCCTTCGTAGGTGCCGTGCGGGTGGACGCCGGAGAGGACCTTCATCAGGGTCGACTTACCGGCGCCGTTCTCCCCGCAGATGGCGTGGACCTCGCCCTGCTGGACGGTCAGTGTGACGTCCGACAGCGCTTTGACGCCGGGAAAGGTCTTGACGATCGAGCGCATTTCCAGGACGGGTCCCGCCATGGTCGTGCCTTCCAATCAGAGTGTGCCGGCGGTTACTTGAGGTCGCTCGCCTTGATGTAGCCGGAGTCCACGACTTCCTTCTGGTAGTTGGTCTTGTCGACCGCGACCGGCTCCAGCAGGTAGGCCGGGACGACCTTCGAGCCGTTGTCGTAGGTCTTGGTGTCGTTGACCTCGGGCTTGTTCTTGTTGAGCAGGGCGTCGACCATGTTCGAGGCCACCTTGGCGAGTTCGCGGGTGTCCTTGTAGACGGTCATCGCCTGCTCGTCGGCGATGATCGACTTCACCGAGGCGACCTCGGCGTCCTGGCCGGTGACGACCGGCAGCGGCTTGTTCTTGGAGCCGTAGTCGTCCGACTTCAGGGCCGACAGGATGCCGATGGAGATGCCGTCGTACGGCGAGAGGACCGCGTCGACGCGCTCGCTCTTGTACGACGAGGTCAGGATGTCGTCCATGCGCTTCTGGGCGGTGCCGCCGTCCCAGCGCAGGGTGGTGACCTGGGTCAGCTTGGTCTGGCCGGAGCGGACGACGAGCTGCTTCTTGTCGATGTAGGGCTGCAGCACCTTCATCGCGCCGCCGAAGAAGTACCGGGTGTTGTTGTCGTCGTTGGAGCCGGCGAACAGCTCGATGTTGAAGGGACCCTTCTTGGAGCCGTCCTTCAGGCCGAGCTTCTCGACGATGTAGTTGGCCTGGAGCTCGCCGACCTTCTCGTTGTCGAAGGAGGCGTAGTAGTCGACGTTCGGCGTGCCCAGGATCAGGCGGTCGTAGGAGATGACCGGGATGTTCGCGTCCTTGGCCTGCTGGAGCACGTTGTTCATCGACTTGTTGTCGATGGCCGCGACGATCAGCGCCTTCACGCCCTGGGTGATGAGGTTCTCGATCTGCGAGACCTGCTGGTCCGGGTCGTCCTCGCCGTAGACCAGGGTGGTCTTGTAGCCCTTGGACTCCAGGTCCTTCTTGACGTTGTTGCCGTCGGCGATCCAGCGCTCGGAGGACTTGGTCGGCATCGCGATGCCGATGGTGCCGCCCTTGGCGTCGCCCGCCTCCTCCTTGCTGCCGCCCTCACCGCTCTGGCCGCAGGCGGACAGGGTCAGGGCGAGGGAGGCGGCGGAGGCTATGGCGGCGATTGCGGCTCGGCGAGTGCGCATGGTCATACATCCTTGATGTGGTGGGGCGTGGGCTCGGTCCGGCCGTGCGGGGCGTCCCTGCGGGGGTGGGTGGGACCGAGGAGAAGGGGTGTGTCGGATTGTGTGCGACTACGTCTTGTTCTGTGAAGGGGACTTGTCCGGAACGTTATGCGGGAATTTCGAACCGCTTCAGCGTCCCGGGCAGCCGTGAGCCGAGAGGCGCCATGTCGCCGTCGGCTCCGTGCCGTGCGAGGAGGTCCAGCGCCAGGCGTCCGCGCCGGACGCGCTCCTTGGCGGTGGCCAGTGTCAGGTCTCGCATGTGGTGCCCGTAGGGGTAGATCCCCGGGGCCTTGGAGAGCCCGAACTTCAGGTAGAGCGGTGCGCCGCGCCGGATCAGCTCGGCGACCTCGTACATCCGGATGTAACCGCCCAGATCGTCGGGGGCCTCGATGTACATGTCCATCGGGGCGCCGGAGACGCGGCGGATCTCGGTGAGGTGATCCAGCGTCAGGTCGCTCGGCACGTTGATCGAGTCGCCGCCGAGGTTCTCGTACACGGCGTACGCCGTCGGGTTGACCGGACCGATCAGCGCCGACACCTTGAACGTCGTGTCGGCCGGCAGGATCCCCGCGACCCGCGCCCGGTGCAGCGTCCACAGCACGCCCTCGTCGGCGACGAGGAGGCACTTGACGCCCAGCTCGGTGGCGCGCACGGCGTCCTCCACGCACCCGGCGACCGCGTCGTGGCCCCGGGCGCGCAGCCCGCCGCCCTTGGAATCGGTACGGGTGGAGCCGCCGATGTCCCAGGTGCCGCGCGGGCCGGTGAACAGGCACAGCTCGATGTCGCGTTCGGCGGTCGCCTCCACCATCTCGGTGATCTCGGCGTCGCTGAGCATCCAGATACCGCTGCCCTGGCTGATCCGGTGGATCGGCACATCGAGCCGCGAGGACTCCTTGAGGACCACGGCGAGCGCCTCGGGGCCCTCCACGGAAGGAACCTCGGTGCGCCAGCGGCCACCGCCGGGGAAGGTGTGCGCAGAGGCGTCGGACGGGTCCAGGGCGGGTGCCGCCAGGCCGAGTGCGGCGAGCGCCTGCTCGCCGGGTCGGCGCGGCGTCGGAGGAGTGGTGTCGGTCACAAGCTGTCCTTCATGTTCGATATTTCGGACGACGGTCGCGGCTCTGGGCGTGCGGGGCTGTGGATGTACGCCGGTACGAAGTCGTCAGGTGTACCCCGTACCGGCGTACGACTCAGGGGTGTGTCATGGCCGCAGGAGCACCTTTCCGACCTTCGGGTCGCCGGACCCCACCAGCTCGATGGCCTGCGCGAACTCCTCCAACGGCAGCTCGTGCGTGACAAGCGGCAGCGGGTCGAGGAGTCCCGCCCCGAAGACCCGCACGGTGTGTGCCCAGGCCTCCGGCGCCGCGCCGAACACGGTCTGCACCTCCAGCTGCCGCACGACGAGATCGGTCGGGTCGAGCCCGTCCGCGCCCGGCGCGGGGATGCCCGTCAGGACCAGCCGTCCACCGCGGCGCAGCAGGGCGGCGGCGGTGCGCGCCGCGTCCGCGGACCCGGCGGTCTCGATCACGACGTCGAAGTCGCCGGGAAGTTCCTCGTCCTTGGTGCGGAAGTCCGTGGCGCCGAACCGCTTCGACAGCTCGGCCCGGTCCGGACGCGTTCCCACGACCAGCAGTTCGGCCGGCGAGCCCGCCTTCAGGAACTGGACGGCGAACATCCCGAGCGTCCCCGTGCCGACCACGGCCACCCGCTCGCCCGGCACCGCGTTCGCCTTGAGCGCGGCGGCCGCGATGCACGCGGCCGGCTCCAGCAGCGCCGCCGCCGTCAGGTCCGCGTCGTCCGGCAGCACGTGCAGCAGCCGGGCGGGAAGCGTGAGTGTGGTGGCCATGGCGCCCGGCTGGGTGAAGCCGGTCTCCTCGTAGCCCGCCGTGCACAGGGTGGTCTCGCCCGCGTGGCAGCGGTCGCAGACCTGGCAGTTGCGGAAGCCCTCGCCCACGACCTTGCGGCCCACCAGGCTCGAAGGGACGCCGTCGCCGACCGCCGCCACCGTTGCGGACCACTCGTGGCCCGGCGTGAGCGGGTAGCGGACGTACCCCTGCGGGCGGGTGCCCTGGAAGACCTCGCGGTCACTGCCGCAGATCCCCGAGGCGTGCACCCGGACCAGGGCCTCGCCCGCTTCCGGCTGCCGGGGCTCGTGCGGGACGAGCCGGTGCTCACCCGGAGCCTCGATCACGACGGCAGTGCTCACTGGGTCCTCCCGGGGCCTGGGTCGCAAGTGGCGTCGTCCGCCCGGCGGGCGGGCCGTGCGGCGGCGGTGGGGGTCCTCCCGAGCGTGCCACTTGCGACCCGTGCCCCGATGCCGGGCCGACGGGTGTGGGCGCTCACACGGTGCCCTTGGGCTTGCGCTGCTCCCAGCCCTCGGCCCACAGGTCGAACCGGGCCTGCTGCTGCGGGAACTCCGCGGCGGCGTCGACGTCCAGCTCCACGCCGAGACCGGGCTCGTGGGAGAGGTGGAAGCAGCCGTCCTCGGGGTTCACCTGGGGGGCGCCCTTGACGACCTTCTTGATCTCGGCGTCCGCGAAGTCGTTGAAGTGTTCCAGGATCTTGAAGTTGGGGGCGGTGAAGCCGACCTGGAGGGAGGCGGCGGTCAGCACCGGCCCGCCCACGTTGTGGGGCGCGACCAGCATGTAGTGCGTCTCTGCGGTGGCGGCCAGCTTGCGGGTCTCCCAGATGCCGCCGATGTGGCCGACATCCGGCTGGATGATGTCCACGGCCTGGCTCTCGAAGAGCTCCCGGAACTCGATGCGGTCGTGGATGCGCTCACCGGTGGCGACCGGCATGTCGACCTTGGCGGCGACCTTCTCCAGCGCCTTCAGGTTCTCCGGCGGCACCGGCTCCTCCAGCCACGCCGGCTTGAAGGGCGCCAGCTCCTTGGCCAGGCGGACGGCGGTGGCGGGGGAGAACCGGCCGTGCATCTCCAGCATCAGCTCGGCGTCCGGGCCGATGGCGTCGCGCACGGCTTCGATCAGGGAGACCGCGTACAGGCTCTGCTCGTGGTCGAGCTCGAAGTGGCCGGTCCCGAAGGGGTCGATCTTGAGCGCCCGGTAGCCGCGCTCCATGACCCCCTGGGCCGCCTTGTGGTAGGCCTCGGGCGTCCGCTCGGTGGTGTACCAGCCGTTGGCGTACGCCTTGACCTTGTCGGTGACCCTGCCGCCGAGCAGCTGCCAGACCGGCACGCCGAGCGCCTTGCCCTTGATGTCCCAGCAGGCCATCTCGATCACGGCGATGCCGGACATCACGATCTCGCCGGCCCGGCCGTAGTCGCCGTACTTCATGCGCTTGACGAGATCCTCGACAGCGAACGGGTCGGAGCCGAGAATGTGATTGGTCTTGGCCTCGTGCAGATAGCCCAGCAGTGCGTCGGTGTGGCCCAGCATGCGGGTCTCGCCGACGCCGGTGAGTCCCTCGTCGGTGTGCACCTGGACGTAGGTCAGGTTTCGCCACGGCGTTCCGACCACGTGTGTGCTGATTCCCGTGATGCGCACGGTACTCCCTGTCCTCTTCGGTCTGTTCGAAATTTCGACACTCGTTCGAAATGCTGGTCGCGACAGTAGGGACGACCACATGCGAGTGTCAATGGGTCTACAAACAACGGTTCTGATGCGGCGGCGGAAGCGGCCGGTGATGCGGATGCGGCGGGGTTCGCCAGGGCGTCGCGGGGCTCTTCGAAGGCATCCGTACGCCTCCCTCGGTGGGCGCTCAGAGCACTCCTGACCAGGTAGGACGCCCGTGTCACCGCAACCTCGGCCGCCCGTTGCGTTATTCAACCGTGACGACTTCCCTGACGCAGCCCTCTTGACCGGCATGAATTGTTAGCGCTCACAATACGTCCGCATTCACCAGTCGGCCCCGACGGCATGCAAGGAGGTATGAGCGTCGTGTCAGCAGTGCATCAACTCGCCTTCCCGCCCCGTGCCGTTGGCTCCTCCGGAACACCCGCATGACGCGGCCGGCGCCGAACCGTCGGCCCCCGGCACAGGTCTTATCGGCAGACGACCGTCAAGGAGGTGTGGCCGTGCCCCACTCGCGGCTCCGGCCGCCCACCATGGCCGACGTCGCACGCCAGGCCGGTGTGTCCCACCAGACCGTGTCCCGCGTGCTGGGGGACCACCCCAACGTGCGGGACGAGACACGGGCCAAGGTGCTGCGCGCGATCGAGGAGATGGGCTACCGCCGCAACTTCTCCGCACGGGCCCTGGCGACCCGGCGCACCCGGACCCTGGGAGTGGTCGCCTCCAACACCACGCTCTACGGTCCGGCCAGTACGTTGTTCGCGCTGGAGGAGGCGGCGCGCGCCGAGGGCTATCTGGTCTCGACGGTCAGTCTGCGAAGGCTGACGGTGGAGACGCTGTCCGAGGCCCTGGACCGCCTCAGCGAGGGCGGGGTGGAGGGGGTCGTCGCCATCGCCCCGCAGCGGTCGGCGGTCGAGGCCCTCGCCGAGCTGCGCCATCCGTTCCCGGTGGTGGCCGTGGGCACCGGCTCGGGCGCCGGAGTCCCCAGCGTCAACGTGGATCAGCATCTGGGCGCACGGCTGGCCACCGGCCATCTGCTCGCCGCGGGCCACCGCAGGGTCTGGCATCTCGCCGGGCCCGAGTACTGGCAGGAGGCGGTGGACCGGGTCGACGGCTGGCGGGCGGCCCTCGAAGAGGCGGACGTGGAACCGCCGATGCTGCTGCGGGGGGACTGGAGCCCGCTGTCGGGCTACCGGGCCGGCCAGGAACTGGCGGGCTGGGTCGGTCGCGGCCTGACCGCCGTCTTCGTGGCCAACGACCAGATGGCCCTGGGGGTGTTGCGGGCACTGCGTGAGGCGGGCGTGCGGACGCCCCAGGACGTCGCGGTGGTCGGCTTCGACGACATTCCGGAGTCGGAGTTCTTCGCCCCACCGCTCACCACCGTCCGGCAGGACTTCGCGACGGTGGGCAAGCGGAGCATCGCCCTGCTGCTGGACCTGATCGAGGGCCGTACCCCCGCCGGGACGTCCCAGATCTCCATCGAACCCCAACTCGTCGTCCGCGCAAGCACGTTCCCGTCGCAATCGGGAGCCGCTCCCGGCTGACGCCGCACCACCACACGGTCGCCTTTCCGTCCTCCGGGCCGTGTGGCCGAAATTTCGAACAATGATCGACAGGCTGGACGCAGTGCAGCCGGTCCCTACGAGTACCCCCCGAGTACCAGCGGTCCATCCCCGGGCCGGCTCTTCAAAGGAGAAGAACATGCTCAACAGACGGAACTTCCTCACTGCGGCTGTCGGCGTGGCGGCCACGGCCGGTCTGGCGGCCTGCGCCAAGGAGGACGGCTCCCCCTCCGACTCCTCCGGCGGCAGCAAGGCGATCACCCTCGGCTTCGCCCAGGTCGGTTCCGAGAGCGGCTGGCGCACCGCCAACACCGACTCGGTGAAGGCGGCCGCCAAGGAGGCGGGCATCAAGCTGCAGTTCTCCGACGCGCAGCAGAAGCCGGAGAACCAGATCTCCGCGATCCGCAGCTTCATCGCGCAGAAGGTGGACGTCATCGCCTTCTCGCCGGTGGTCGTCAAGGGCTGGGACGCCGTGCTCAAGGAGGCCCAGGCGGCGAAGATCCCGGTCATCCTGACCGACCGGTCCGTCGAGAGCGACGACTCCCTGTTCGTCACCCTGGTCGGCTCCGACTTCACCGACGAGGGCCGCCGCGCCGCCAAGATCCTGGAGAAGGTCCTGGAGAAGGCCGGCCACAAGGGCAAGGTGAAGATCGCCCAGTTGGAGGGCACCACCGGTGCCGCACCCGCGATCGAGCGCGCCAAGGGCTTCAAGGAGGTCATGGACGCCGAGCACAAGGACGACTGGGAGATCGTCGCCAGCCAGACCGGTGACTTCACCCGGGCCGGCGGCAAGCAGGTCATGGCGGCCTTCCTGCAGTCCAACCCGGACATCGACGTGCTGTTCGCGCACAACGACGACATGGGCCTCGGCGCCATCCAGGCCATCGAGGCGGCCGGCAAGAAGCCCGGCAAGGACATCCTCATCGTCACGGTCGACGGTGTGAAGGACGGCTTCATCGCCATGTCCGAAGGCAAGATCAACGCGATCGTCGAGTGCAACCCGCTGCTCGGCCCCCAGCTGATGGAGGTCGTGAAGAAGGTCCATGCCGGCGAGAAGGTCGAGCGCTGGATCAAGACCGAGGAGAGCGACTTCATGCAGGACCAGGCCAAGGACGCGCTCCCCAGCCGTAAGTACTGACCGACCGCACCCACCGGCAGGGAGCCTCCGGCCGACCGGCGACCATCCGGCCCGGAAGGCTCCCTGCGGGCCTGAACCATTTCAAGAGGAGCGCTGCCATGGCAGAGCCGCGGCCCGTCCTGGAGATGACGGGCATAGTCAAGGAGTTTCCGGGGGTACGGGCTCTGTCGGGCGTCGACTTCCGGCTCTTCCCCGGCGAGATCCACGCCCTCATGGGCGAGAACGGAGCCGGGAAGTCCACCCTCATCAAGGTGCTGACCGGGGTCTACGCCCTGGACGGCGGCACCATCACCCTCGACGGCAAGGCCGTGCGCATCGGCAGTCCGCTGGAGGCCCAGCACGCCGGCATCAGCACGGTCTACCAGGAGGTCAACCTCTGCCCCAACCTCTCGGTGGCGGAGAACATCTTCATCGGCCGTGAACCCACCCGCGCGGGCCGCATCCAGTGGAAGCAGATACGCAAGCAGGCCGCGGAGATGGTCGACCGGCTCGGCCTCGACATCGACGTGACGGCGCCGCTGTCCTCGTACCCGCTGGCCGTGCAGCAACTGGTCGCGATCGTACGGTCGGTGGGCCACGGCGACAGCGACGGCGAGGGCTCCGGCACCAAGGTGCTCGTCCTGGACGAGCCCACCTCCAGCCTCGACCGCGACGAGGTCCTCGAACTGTTCCGCCTGATGCGGCGGCTGCGGGACGAGGGCGTCGCCATCCTCTTCGTCTCGCACTTCCTCGACCAGATCTACGAGATCTGCGACCGCATGACCGTGCTGCGCAACGGCACCCTGGTCGGCGAGCACATGGTGGCCGACCTCGACCAGGTCCAGCTGATCGAGCTGATGATCGGCAAGGCCCTGGACCAGCTGGAGGAGCTGCACGAGCACCAGCTGCGCTCCGACGTCGGCGAGACGCTCGTCAAGGCCGAGGGCCTCGGCCGCACCGGCGGTATCGCCCCCTTCGACCTGGAGATCAAGAAGGGCGAGGTGCTCGGCCTCGCCGGACTGCTCGGCTCGGGCCGCACCGAACTGGCCCGGCTGCTGTTCGGCGCCGACCAGCCCGACAGCGGCAAGGTGAGCGTCGCAGGCAAGCAGGTCTCGATGAGCGCCCCCAACGACGCCATCGGCGCCGGCGTCGCGTTCTGCTCGGAGAACCGCAAGACCGAGGGCCTGGTCCCCGATCTCACGGTGCGCGAGAACATCATCCTCGCCCTCCAGGCGTCCCGCGGCTGGACCCGGCCCATCCCGGCCTCCCAGCGCGACGAACTCGTCGACAGGTACATCAAGGCCCTGGACATCCGCCCCGCCAACCCCGAGGCCCGCGTCGGCCAGTTGAGCGGCGGCAATCAGCAGAAGGTGCTGCTCGCCCGCTGGCTGATCACCCAGCCGAAGCTGCTGATCCTCGACGAGCCCACGCGCGGCATCGACGTGGGCGCCAAGGCCGAGATCCAGAAGCTCGTGGTCTCCCTCTCCGAGGACGGCATGTCCGTGCTGTACATCGCGGCCGAACTGGAGGAGGTGCTCCGGCTCAGCCACACCATCGGAGTGCTGCGCGACCGCAAGCTCGTGGCCCGGCTCGCCAACGGGCCGGAGATCACCACCAGCAGGATCCTGGAGACCATCGCGAGCGGAGAGCACCAGTGAGTACCCCGGCAGTGACCACCCCCTCCCGCTGGCGAGCACTGACGCACCACCACCTGTTCTGGCCGGTCGCGGTCCTGATCACCCTGCTGCTCGTCAACGTCCCCTTCACACCCGACTTCTTCGCGATCAGGATGACCGACGGCCACCTCTACGGCAGCCTCGTCTCGATCGTGCTGTACGCCTCGCCGCTGATCCTGGTGGCGGTCGGCATGACCCTGGTCATCGCCACCGGCGGCATCGACCTCTCCGTCGGCGCCGTGGTCGCCATCACCGGCGCCCTGACCTGCTCGTACATCAGCGACCAGGCCGACCAGAACGCGGTTGCGGGGGTCTTCCTCGCCATGGGCCTCGGCCTGGTGGCGGCCGTGGTCTGCGGCCTGTGGAACGGCTTCCTGGTCGCCCGGATGGGCATCCAGCCCATCATCGCGACCCTCATCATCATGGTCGCCGGACGCGGTGTCGCCCAGCTGATCACCGACGGCCAGATCATCACCATCAACAGCGAGCCGTACAAGCTGATCGGCGGCGGCTACTGGCTGACCCTGCCCTTCTCCATCTTCGTGGTGGCCGCCGTCGTGGCCGTCACCGTGGCCCTGACCCGCCGTACGGCGCTCGGCCTGCTCGTCGAGTCGGTCGGCGGCAACGCCGAGGCCAGCCGTCTGGTCGGCATCCGCTCCCGGCGCATCAAGATCATGGTGTACATGTTCTGCGCCCTGTGCGCGGGCATCGCCGGCCTGATGATCAGCTCCAACACCTCGGCCGCGGACGGCAACAACGCCGGCCTGTGGATCGAGCTGGACGCGATCCTCGCCGTCGTCATCGGCGGCACCTCGCTGCTCGGCGGCCGGTTCTCCATCGGCGGCACCGTGATCGGCGCCCTCGTCATCCAGACCCTGACCACCACGATCTACACCATCGGCGTGCCCACCCAGACCAACCTGGTCTTCAAGGCCGCCGTCGTCATCGTCGTCTGCCTGCTGCAGTCCCCGAAGTTCCGGGCCAAGGTCCTCGGCGCGAAGGGCGCCCGGACCACCGCCCCGGCAGTGCCCGCCACCCCGGCCGACGCCGCCCCGAAGATGGAGGTGTCGCGATGAGCGCGACCACCAAGACCCGTACGGCAGCGGAAGGCCGTACGGCGTCCAAGCCGGCACAGGCGTCCGCGACCGCGCGTCTGCTGGGCGACCGGCGGCTGCCCGTCCTGGTCACGGCCGGACTGTTCCTCGCGATGTACATCGGCGGTCTCAGCCGCTACCAGAACTACGGTTTCGGCGAACCGCAGGTCTTCCTCAACCTGTTCATCGACAACGGCTATCTGCTGGTCGCCGCCGTCGGCGCCACCTTCGTCATCATGTCCGGCGGCATCGACCTGTCCGTCGGTTCGCTGATCGGCTTCACCACCATGTTCACGGCGTGGCTGGTGGAGCGGCAGGGCCTGCCGCTGCTGCTGGTCATCCCGCTCGCCCTGGGGGTGGGCGCGTTCGGCGGCTTCCTCATGGGCTATGTGATCCACAACTTCGAGATCCAGCCGTTCATCGTGACCCTCGCCGGCCTCTTCCTCTTCCGGGGCCTGTGCCTGGTCATCAACAAGGAGTCCATCTCCATCAGCGACTCCACGGTGAGCACCATGGCCCAGACCCGGGTGCCGATCGGACTGGGGGAGCTGTCGATCGGCGCCCTCGTCGCCCTGGCCGTCGTCGCCGCCGCCTTCTACGTCCTGCACTACACGCGCTTCGGCCGCCGGGTGTACGCCATCGGCGGCAACGAGCAGTCGTCCCTGCTCATGGGTCTCCCGCTGGGCGGCACGAAGATCGCCGTGTACACGGTGAGCGGCTTCTGCTCGGCGCTGGCCGGCCTGCTGTTCATGCTGTACATCCAGTCCGGTGACCCGCTGCACGCCGTCGGCATGGAACTCGACGCGATCGCCGCGGTCGTCATCGGCGGCACGCTGCTGACGGGCGGGTCCGGTTACGTCCTGGGCACCCTGTTCGGTGTCCTCGTGCTGGGCCTGATCAAGAGCATCATCCAGTTCGAGGGCACGCTCAGCTCCTGGTGGACGAAGATCGCCACAGGTGTGCTGCTGTGCGCGTTCATCCTGATCCAGCGGGCGATGACGACGCGCAAGCAAACGTAGCCCGGACCTGGGCACTTGGGCTGACGCGGCCCGTCGCACGGCGCACGTGCGACGGGCCGCGCGGCGTTGTCGTACGGACGGTGCGGGGGATCGCGCCGAATAGTCGGGCTTGACCCCCACCGACCAAACCGGAAAGAACAGTTCCGCACACAACCTTCACAGCAGCCGCTAGGAAAGGTGCGCGTCGGTTCCTTAGTCTTCCCGCGTCATGGACTACTGCCACCCGTGCCGCAGGCACCTCAACGGCGCCCTCGCCTGCCCGGGGTGCGGCGCCGTGGTCGATGAGCCGGGCGGGTACACGGGCGCGCCCGGCGAGGTGTACCCGCAGATGGCCGAGCGGCCCGTACAGACGCCCGCGGGGGCCGTGGGGAGCCAGGACCCGTATGCGGCGTACGGGATGCAGTACGGGAGTGACACGGGGCAGTACGGCGGCGGTGCGGGGCAGTACGGCGGCGGTGCTGGGCAGTACGGCGATGCGGGCCAGTACGGCGATGCGGGCCAGTACGGCGGCGGTGAGTATGGCGAGGGCTACGTCGACGCGTACCCCGGGGAGTCCGGCGCCGACACCGAGGCCCCGGATTCCGGTGAGGACGGTCAGGTCGTCGAGACGGCGTCGGCCGCGCCGGTCGGTGGACGGGCCGCACGGCGGGCGGCGCAGCGGCGTGGACGCACGCGCGGTCACGACGAGCGCGACGAGGACGCCGAGCACGCCGAGCAGGGCGAGTACGACGAGGGGGACGACCGCGACCTGGGCGAGGAGTCCGGCGCCAGCCGTCGCGATCGCAAGGCCGCCGCGCATCGGCGCCGCCGTCGCCGCACCCTGCTGATCGCCGCGGGCTTCGTCCTGGCCGCCGGAGGGCTGAGCCTGGCGGAGCTCGGCATGGACGCCCAGGGGCCCGGCCCGAAGCCGGCGGCGGCCGGGGACGAGTCGGCGGAGGGTGCGGCGTCGAAGGAGGTGACCGTGTCACCCGACGCGACCAACGGCACGACGAGGACGGGCGGGAGCTCGCCGTCGCCAGGCCGCTCGGCCTCCCCCTCGGCCTCGAAGTCGCCGAAGGACGAGGACGAGAAGAAGGACGACGACAGGACCCCCGACAAGGACCGGCAGTCCGCGACCACCGGCAGTGGCAGCTCCGACCCGGTCACCTCGGCCCCCACACCGACGTCCGAGCCCGAGGCCCCGGCGCCGACGGCCGAACCGACCACCTCGGACCCCATCCCGGAACCGACGCCCTCCGCGACGGAGTGCGACCGGTTCCTGTGGTGGTGCACGTGAACCGTTCGCGGGCGTTCGAGGTCCAGGCGCCCCGCCCGCTGCGGAACCCCCGCCGGGGCTGATCGGCCCGGCCGGGCTGCCGTACGGCTTCCGCGTACCGTCCACCGGGCTCCGCCGCGCTCCGGCCCGCATCACCTGTTCCGGGTGATCCCGCCCGCGGGCAGCAGCTGTGACGATGCGGGCAAGGAGGTCCGGTCATGGCCACACTGCACGACGCTCCACGCTCCCCGGCGGCCGAGGGCGCGCTCTCTCCGACCGAGCGTGCGCAGATCGGCAAGGAAGCACGCGAGCGTGTGCCGCGCTCCCACCACGCCCTCTTCGAACCCGGCCGGAAGCGACCCGATCCCGTCGGGATCATCGAGCGCCAGTCCGCCGCCCGCGTCCCCGAACTGGTCCCCGTCCGCTACGGCCGGATGCTCGAATCGCCGTTCCGCTTCTACCGCGGGGCCGCGGCGATCATGGCGTCCGATCTCGGCGCCGGCCCCCACACCGGGCTGTACGCCCAGCTGTGCGGCGACGCGCACCTGCTGAACTTCCGGCTCCTCGCCTCCCCGGAACGCCATCTCGTCTTCGACCTCAACGACTTCGACGAGACCCTGCCGGGCCCCTTCGAGTGGGACGTCAAGCGGCTCGCCGCGAGCCTGGTGATCGCCGGCCGGGCCAACGGCTTCCCGGTGAAGGACAGTGAGGACGTCGTCCGCGCCGCGGTGGCGGCCTACCGCGAGCGCATGCGGGAGTTCGCAGGGATGCGCACCCTCGACGTCTGGTACGCCCGGGACGACTTCGACCGGATCGCGGAGCTGCTGCCCGAGCCGCCGGGCGGCAAGGACGAGCGGCGGGCCGCCCGCGCCGCGGCGAAGGCCCGTAGCCGCACGGGTCTCCAGGCGGCCGGGAAGCTGACCCGGGTGGTGGACGGCAGGCACCGCATCATCTCCGACCCCCCTTTGATCACACCCGTCGCGGAGCTGCTGCCCGGCGCCCGGGGCGAGGAGCTTTCCCGCACCCTGCGGGACCTGGTCGCCGACTACCGGCACAGCCTGTCGTCGGAGCGCAGGCACCTGCTGAGCCGGTTCCGGGTGGCCGACATGGCGCGCAAGGTCGTCGGGGTGGGCAGCGTCGGCACCCGCTGCTGGATCGTCCTGCTGCTCGGCCGCGACGACGAGGACCCGCTGCTGCTGCAGGCCAAGGAGGCCGGCGAGTCGGTCCTCGCCCCCCACTGCGGGCCGAGCGGCTACGACAACCAGGGCGAACGGGTGGTCGCCGGGCAGCGGCTCATGCAGGCCGCCGCCGACATCTTCCTGGGCTGGGAGCGCGTCACCGGCCTCGACGGCCGCGAACGGGACTTCTACGTGCGGCAGTTGCGCGACTGGAAGGGCATCGCCCGCCCCGAGACCATGGACGCCGGGACCCTGGCGCTGTTCGCCCGGCTGTGCGGCGCCTCGCTGGCCCGGGCCCACGCACGCTCGGGCGACCCGATCGCCATCGCCGCCTACCTCGGCCGGGGCGACTCCTTCGACCGGGCCCTCGTGGAGTTCGCCGGGGCCTACGCCGACCAGAACGAACACGACCACCACGCACTGGCCGACGCCGTGGCCACGGGCCGCGTCACCGCCCGGACCGACCTGGCGGCGTGACCCGTACGCCCCCTCACCCTCCGAGGGTGACGACGAGCCCGCCTCCGTGGATCAGGCTCGATGGTGTACGGCTGCGCGTCGCAGCCCGGTGAGGAAAGGGGCCGGACATGGCCACCAGCGCTCGTCCCCAGCACCGAGAGGGAATGCAGACCGCCGCGAGCGGCCTGACGCTGTTCGCCGGAGTGATGCTGTTCATCTCCGGGCTCCTCGACGTCTTCCGGGGAATCATGGCGATCGCCGAGGACGACGTCTACGTCTCCACCCCCAACTACGTCTTCAAGTTCGACCTGACCAGCTGGGGCTGGATCCACCTGCTGTTCGGGGCGATCGCCGTGATCGTGAGCTTCGGTCTGTTCACGGCGAAGACATGGGCCCGGGTCGTCGGCATCGGCATCGCGGCACTGCTGATCATCGCCAACTTCCTGTCCATCCCGTACTACCCGGTCTGGTCGCTCACGCTGATCGCGCTGTACGCGTTCATCATCTGGGCGCTGTGCGTGGTGCGCCGGGACCCCATGGGTGAGTAGCCGGGGCGGCTGATCACATGAGCACCGCCCACCGGCCCTCCGCGCCCGGGCGCATCACCCGGGCCGTGGTCTCCGCTGTGCTGCTCGTGGTCACCTGCGTGCTCACACCGGTCGCGCTGATCACGGTGTGGGTCCACGACATCGCGCTCGACACCGACCGCTATGTGACCACGGTGGCTCCGCTGGCCACCGAGCCGGCCATCCAGGCCGCCGCCGTGGACCGGATCTCGGGGGCTGTGGACGTCCGGGTCGACGGTGACCGGGCCGCCGACCAGCTCGGCGACTGGCTGCAGTCGCAGGGCCTGCCGCCCCAGGCCGCCGCCGCCGTACGAGGGCTGGGACCGCAGATCGACGCGGCCGTGGACGAGGCGGTGACGAAGATCGTCACCCGGATCGTGCACAGCGACCGCTTCGCCGGCGTGTGGGAGAACGCCAACGAGCGGGCCCACAGTGCCGTCGTGGACGCCCTCACCGGCGAGGGCCGGGGCGCCGTCGGGGTCTCGGGGGGCACGGTCACCCTGGACGTCGGCACCATTGTCGAGCAGGTGAAACAGGACCTCGTCGACGCGGGACTGTCCCCGGCGTCGAAGATCCCCGACGTCGACAAGCAGTTGGTGCTGTTCCAGTCCGAGGAGCTGGAAAAGGTCCGCGACGGCGCTCACCTGCTGGACGTGGTCGGCTACTGGCTGCCCGTCCTGACCGTGGTCATCGGCGCGGCCGGGGTGCTGGCCGCCCGGCGGCGACGGCGCGCGCTCGCCCGGACCGCGCTGGGCGCCGCCTTCGCCTGTCTGGTCGTGGCCCTCGGGCTGGTCGTCGCACGCCGCTACTACCTGGACCACCTCCCGGCCGCCGTCCAGTCCGACGCGGCCGCGGCGGCCGTCTTCGACACCTTGTTGCGCTTCCAGCGGGACGCCCTGCGCACGGCGATCGTGCTGGGGATCGTGGTCGCGCTCGGCGCCTACCTGACCGGGCCCGGCCGCCTCCCGGTGGCGATCCGGCGCGGCTCGGACCGCACAGCGGACTCCGTGGCCGGCTGGGCCCTCCGGCACGAGATCCGGGCGGGACGGGCCGGCGTCTGGGCGCAGGCCCATCGCCGGTCGATCGCCCTGTCCGCCCTGGCGGTCCTGGCCTTCGTCTTCGCCGTGTGGAACACCCCCACCGCGCTCACCATCCTGGTCTTCGCGCTCGTCCTGCTCGCCGTCCTGGCGGTCCTGGCGCTGCTCGCGGCCGGGGGCCGCGCCGAACTCGCCTCCGAGGACCCGGCCGCGGGCGCGCCGCCCACCCGTGAGGGGTGATGCCGGACGGACCGGTCCGGTGGATCGTGAGGGTCTCGGGGGTCCGCGGGCCGTGCGGTGGGGCGCGGCAGCCGACAAGAGGAGACAGTCATGGACTATCCGCTGCTCGATGTCTTCCTGACCATGCTCTGGTTCTTCCTGTGGATCATGTGGATCATGCTGCTGTTCCGCGTGATCACGGACGTGTTCCGCGACGACGCGCTCAGCGGCTGGGGGAAGGCGGGCTGGACACTGATGGTGTGTGTGCTGCCGTTCCTCGGTGTCTTCGTCTACCTGATCGCCCGCGGTCGCGGAATGGGCGAACGCGAGCTGCGGCAGGCCCACGAACGGGAGCGGGCGTTCCGTACGTACGTGCAGCAGGCCGCCGCCGAGCGGCCCAGGCCGCAGGGTGCCAAGGCCGACGAGCTGGGCAAGCTGGCCGCGCTGCACGACCAGGGTGCCATCACGGACGCCGAGTACGAGCAGGCCAAGTCCAAGGTCCTCGCGGCCTGACACTCGCCCGAGAGCCGGGCGGCCCGGGGAGGAGACCCGCGCCGCCCGGCACGGTGGGTACGGCCGTGATGCCGCAGGTGACCGCGGCTGGACGCACTCGCACAGCCGGCTGATCGGCACGATGGTCCGCATGATCTTCATCGTGGGCCCACCGTGACACCCACCCGCCGCGGGTGATGCCGCCCATGGCCGACCGGCGCACAGTGGGCATGTCAGGTCAACGGGCACCGCCGCGGAACTCGCGGCGGCCGGCATGTGGAGGCGACCGTGGACTACCCGCTGCTCAACGCGTTCCTGACCATGCTCTGGTTCTTCCTGTGGGTCATGTGGTTCGTGCTGCTCTTCCGGGTGATCGGGGACATCTTCCGGGACGACGGCATGGGCGGCTGGGGGAAGGCGGGCTGGACGGTCTTCGTCTGTGTCATGCCGTTCCTCGGGATCTTCGTCTACCTGATCGCCCGCGGACGCGGGATGGGTGAACGTGCCGTGCGCCAGATGCAGCGCCAGGAGCAGGAGTTCCGCTCCTACGTCCAGACGGCCGCTGCCGAGACCCCGGCGACCGGGGCGACCAGCGCCGACGAACTGGCCAAGCTCGCCGGACTGCACGACCACGGCGACATCACCGACGCCGAGTACGAGCGGGCCAAGGCCAAGGTGCTCGCGGGCTGAAGACGTACGGCGCGGGCTGAAGACGTACGGCGCGGGCTGAAGACGTACGGCGCTCACGACCGCCGGCTCACGACGTGAGCCGGCGGAACTCCAGGACGTGCAGGCCCAGCGACTGGAAACGGAGCAACAGGCCGTACAGGTGCGCTTCGTCGTCGACCTCGCCGGCCAGCACGGTCTGGTGAGGGACGACGAAGGTGTCCCACTCGGGGAACGCCGTGGTCATCTCCTTCGACATCTGCCCGTCGACACGGATCTCGTAGCGCATGTCCTCATCCTGCGGCGCCGGGGGGACGGTGGCATCACCCGGGCGAGGTGACAGGGGCGTGGCCGGCGCCTGTTCGGCACCGGGGGTCAGAGCAGCCCGAGTTCGCGGGCCCGCCGGACCGCCTCGCCGCGCCGGGTGGCGGCGAGCTTGCGGTAGATGCTCTTCAGGTGGGTCTTCACCGTGTTGACGGACACATGCAGGTCGGCGGCGATCTCCTCGGTGGACATGAACTGCGCCAGCCGTACCAGGACGTCCTGCTCCCGTGCGCTGAGCGGCTCCGGGCGGGGGCCCGCCGGCTCGTCCCGCGGTTCGGTGCCGGCGGGCTCCCGCGAGAGGGCGTCCGTCAGCCAGGCGTGCCCCCGGGTGAGTGCGGGCCGACGCAGCAGCAGGCGCCTGAGCCACGGCCCGGCCTCCAGGAACGGCCGCCTGAGATGGTGCGGACGCGCCGCCGTCAGGGCCCTGACGACCAAGCCCTCCGCGGCCGCGGGCTCGCCGAGCGCGTCGACGGCCTGCGCGCGGGTGAGCAGCGTCCACACGTCGGCGACCGTTCCCAGGCCCTCGTGGTCGGGAAGCTCGTCGAGAAGACGCAGCGCCCGCTCGCTGTCCTCCGCGGCCAGCAGGGCCCGTGCCTCGGCCACCAGGGTCTCCGGACCGCGGTCGCCCAGTTCCTCGAACACCCGCACGGCGGCCTTCGGGTCTCCGTCCGCCAGATACGCCGCCGCCGTCGCCATCGCGAGACGGTCGCTCACCCACGGGGAGGGCTCGGTGTGGACCAGGGACCGCCCGGCCAGGTCGTCGAGGACCGCGAGCGCCGCCTGGGCGTCACCCCTCGCGCACAGCAGCCGGGAGCGCAGGATCGCCAGCCACACGGCCACCACGGGGTCCCGGGTGGCGGTGGAGGTCGCGGCGGCCAGGTCGAGATGGTCCTGCGCCGCCGCCAGGTCGTCGCGGTCGATGGTCACGGCGGCCAGGACGAGCCGCGCCATCCCGGTCCGGTCGGCCACCGGCAGCCCCGAGTGCTCGGCCTCGGTGAGCGCTTCCCTGGCGTGCGACTCGGCCTGGCCCGGTCGGCCGTTCAGGAAGTCGATGAGGGCCAGTCGGCTCAGGGCCTCATGCCGGGGACAGGACGTCAAGGGCCCCTGGGCGGCATCGGCGGCGGCCGACAGCGTGGCGCGCGCGGCGTCGAAGCGTCCCGCCCACAGCTGGGCCGAGCCCAGGTCGGTCAACATGAGGGCGGTCAGTTCCGGGCGCTGGTCCAGCCGGCCCTCGGGCAGGGCGCTCTCGGCCTCCGCGGCGTCCCTCGCCGCCGTCTCCGCCAGGTCCGCGGAGCCCGCCATCCTGGCGGCCAGGACCCGCAACAGCGCGCACGTCAGTCGTACCCCCGGGCTGGCGCCGTCCGGTAGGCGCTGCTCGGCGCGACGCAGATGCGTGACACCTCGGTCGATGTCATGACGGGTCAGCTCACGAGCCGCCCGCACGAGGTCGGGGGCGGGCCCGGACGCCTCCGGCGCCATCCTGGCGAACAGGCTGTCCAGACGCTCGGCGGACAGACCCGTACGGAGCCGGCCGATGGCGAGGTGGTCGATGAACTCGGCGGCGGCCAGTTCCCAGTCGCCCGCGTCCGCGGCGTGCGGCAGGGCCTCGTCGAGCAGGCCCGCGGCGCTCAGCCACCTGGCGGCCGTACGGTGCAGCTCCGGCTCCATGCCGGGGTGACGGACGCCGAGGTGCACCCGCAGGATTTCGGCGAAGAGCGGGTGCAGCCGGTACCACGAGTGCCCGATGGGCTCGACGAAGGCGTTCGCCCGCTGGAGTTCCTCGAGGATCGGCTCGGCGTCGTCCCGTCCGGTGAGGGCGTTGGCCAGGTCCGGGTGGGTCTCCTCCAGGATGCTGGTGCGCAGCAGCAGGTCCTGGGTCTCGGCGGGGTGGGCGCGCAGCACCTCGCGCAGCAGGAAGTCGGCCACGGTGCTGTGCCCGGGCTCGAAGTCCCTGAGGAAGTTCTCCGGGTCGCCGTCCCGTTGTGCGGCCAGGGTGCACAGCCGCAGCCCCGCCGCCCAGCCGCCGGTGCGTTCGGTCAGCAGGCGCGCGGTCTCGGCCGACAGCGGCACACCGTGCCGGTCCACCAGTGCCGCGGTCTCCTCGACGCGGAAGGCGAGGTCGTCGGCGCGGATGTCGACGAGTTCCCCGGCGGCCCGGTAGCGGTGCAGCGGCAGCAGCGGTTCCGTACGGCTGATGATCACCAGGCGCAGTCCGTCTCCGGCATGGCGGAGCACGAACTCGAGTCCGTCGGCCACCTCCGCGCAGCCGGCCACCCGGTCGTAGTCGTCCAGCACCAGGACCACCCGGGCGGCCTGTCCGTTCAGCCAGGCCGCCAGCCGGGCCAGCAGCGAGTGGTCCACCTCGCCCGGGCGGGCCGGGCTGCCGATGTACTCGGGCGGGGCGATGCCGTGGTGCCGCAGGGCGTGCAGCACATAGGCCCAGAAGACACCGGGGGCGTTGTCCTCGGGCTCCACCGTCAGCCATGCGGCGGGCCCCGGTTCCCGGGCCCTGAGCCAGTCGGCGACCAGCAGCGTCTTGCCCGCCCCCGCGGGGCCGTTGACCAGGGTCAGCGGGGTCCGGGCGCCCTCGGTCAGCTGATCGGTGAGCCGGTCCCGGCGCACGAACGTACGGGGGACCTTCGGCACGGTGAGCCGTGCGGCGAGAACCGGATCCCCGCCGGGAGTCACTGCCTCGGGACCGCAATCGCGAGGGCCCTCACCGGGAGAGTGCGACGCCACACCCATCACACACCCCGTGGACGCCCGAGCGGTATATGACCCACGATCCGATCCTCGCCCGGCCCCGGGCCGCCCGCAAGCGAGCCCTCAGGAATCGGACGGCCCCGGGGACGCGGGGGCCGCGCCCAGCATCCGGCGCAGCAGATCCCGCAGGACGAGCCGCTCGTCGTCGGAGAGCCCGGCGAGCGGCTCCCTGGCGAACCGCAGGGACTCCCGCAGGCCGCGCGCCACCTGCCGGCCCTCCTGGGTGGCCGCCGCCAGCTTCACCCGGCGGTCCGCCGGGTCGGGACGGCGCTCCACGAGGCCGCGGGATTCGAGGCGGTCCACGATGCCGGTCACGTTCGAGGGCTCGCAGCGCAGCTTCTGCGCCAGCTTGCGCATCGGCAGCGGCTCCAGGGACAGCAGGCTCAGCAGCTTCGCCTGGGCGCCGGTCAGTGCGTGCTCGGCCGCGGCCTCCTCGTACTCCTCGTGGTAGCGGCCCACGACCGCGCCGATGAGGTCGACGACTTCGAGGGTCAGCTCATCGGGGCGGTGGGTTCTGTGCGGGGTGGCCATGCCCTCAGGGTACCCGTGTTACTTGACATCATGAAATATTCAGGCGCATCGTTGTTTCAGGTACTGAAATAAAAGAGGAAAGGCCCGCCCCCCATGAGCAACCGCGAATGGCACCTTCTGTCCCGTCCCGTCGGCTGGCCCAAGGCCGAGGACTTCGCCCTGGTCGAGGCCGAGCTGCCGACGCCCGGGGAGGGCCAGGTTCTGGTACGGAACAAGTACCTCTCCGTCGACCCGTACATGCGCGGCCGCATGTCGGCTGCCAAGTCCTACGTCGCCCCCTTCGAGCTCGGCAAGGTGATGCAGGGCGGCGCCGTCGGCGAGGTCGTCGAGTCCAACGCCGAGGGCATCGCCGTGGGCGACCACGTCCTGCACTTCCTCGGCTGGCGCGAGTACGCCGCCGTGGACGCGAAGAACGCCGTCAAGGTCGACCCGGAGGCGGCGCCCCTGTCCACCTACCTCGGCGTCCTCGGCATGACCGGCCTCACCGCCTACGCCGGCCTGCTGCGCACCGCCGCCTTCAAGGAGGGCGACGCCGTGTTCGTGTCCGGCGCGGCCGGTGCCGTCGGCAGCCAGGTCGGCCAGATCGCCAGGCTCAAGGGCGCCTCCCGGGTGATCGGCTCCGCCGGCTCCGACGAGAAGGTCAAGCTCCTCGTGGAGGAGTACGGCTTCGACGCCGCGTTCAACTACAAGAACGGGCCGGTGGCCGAGCAGCTGCGCGAGGCCGCGCCGGACGGGATCGACGTCTACTTCGACAACGTCGGCGGGGACCACCTGGAGGCGGCCATCGGCCGGCTCAACCGCGACGGCCGGATCGCCGTCTGCGGCATGATCTCCGTCTACAACGACACCGAGCCGGCCCCCGGTCCGAGGAACCTCGCCCGCCTCATCCAGACCCGCGGCCGTATCGAGGGCTTCCTGGTGGGCGACCACTACGACCTCCAGCAGCAGTTCGTCCAGGAGGTCGGCCCCTGGGTCGCCTCGGGGCAGCTCAAGTACCGCGAGACGGTCGTCGAGGGCATCGAGAACAACCTGGAGGCGTTCCTCGGGGTCCTGCGCGGCGACAACACCGGGAAGATGATCGTCAAGCTCTGACGCGGACGCGGACCGTCGGAGCGGTTCCCTGGATTTCCGGCATGCGGTAACTTCTTTCCGAATTCCGTCGCGATCGTGGGCGCGAGTCGCGGCGGGCCGAGGAGGAAGACAACCGCATGTCCATCCAGCACTCCGACGTCCTGTACACCGCGGTGGCCACCGCCGAGAACGGCCGCGACGGCCGGGTCGCCACCGATGACGGCAAGCTCGACGTGGTCGTGAACCCGCCCGAGGAGATGGGCGGCAGCGGCGCCGGCACCAACCCGGAGCAGCTGTTCGCGGCCGGCTACAGCGCCTGCTTCCAGGGCGCCCTGGGCGTCGTCGCCCGCCAGGAGAACGCCGACGTCTCCGGCTCGACCGTCACCGCGAAGGTCGGCATCGGCAAGAACGACGACGGCTTCGGGATCATCGTCGAGATCTCGGCCGAGATCCCGAACGTCGACGTGGAGACGGCGAAGGGGCTGGTGGAGAAGGCCCACCAGGTGTGCCCGTACTCGAAGGCGACGCGGGGCAACATCAGCGTGACCCTCGTCTGAGGCTGTCCCGACGCGGGCCGCACCCCGCATGCGCGAGGTGCGGCCCGCCTCGGCTACCGGCTCGCCAGGGCCGCCGTGTGGGCCGCCTTCACGAAGCGTTCGTTCTCCGGGGCCGCCCCGCCCGGGAAGGCGTAGCGCCGGCGGGCGTAGCCGTAGGCCAGGCCGCTGCGGGGATCCGCGAAGGCCTGGGAGCCGCTCGCCCCGCTGTGACCGAAGGCGCCCGCGCCCAGGAAGGGGTACCAGGGGTCGCTGACAGCGGCGAAGCCGAGGCCGAACGACTTGTGGGTGCGGGACACCAGGTCGTAGCCGGTGGAGTGGATCTGGCCCACCTCGGCGATCGTGTCCGGCTTCAGGAGCGGGGGGCGTCCGTCGAGCTCGCTGATCGCCGCCGCGTACATCCCGGCCAGCCCGCGGGCCGCCGCGACCCCGCCCGCCGACGCGGGGCCCTTGGCGCGTACCGTGCGGGAGTTGGCGTGGTCCACCAGCTCGGTCGGGTTCGGCGCATGGGTGTTGAACGCGATCGCCGCCAGCGTGTGCGGGCCCGTCGGCTCGGCGTCCAGCTCCGCCTGCTGCTCCGGCGTCGGGGCCATCGGCAGCACCGAGCGGAACCGGGGTTCCAGCGCCTCCGGGAGACCGAGGAAGAAGTCCAGGCCGTACGGTGCGCGGACGCGTTCCTCGTACACCTCCTGCAGGGTGCGGCCCGTGGCCCGGCGGACGACCTCACCGGTGAGCGCCCCGATGACGAACGCGTGGTAGCCGAAGGCGGTGCCGGGGCGCCAGAACGGCCGCTGGTCCGCGAGCCGTTCGGCGATGGCCTGGTCGTCGGCCAGCTCGGCCTCGGTGAAACCGGCGTCGAGGCCGATCAGGCCCGCACGGTGGGCGAGGAGGTCGCGCAGGGTGACGCCGGCCTTGCCCTCGGCCCCGAACTCCGGCCAGTAGTAGGTCACTTTGCGGTCGAGTTCCAGCGTGCCCTCCTGCACCAGAAGCGCGACCACGAGGTGGGCGGCGCCCTTGGTCGAGGAGAACACGCCGTAGAGCGAGTCCGCCTCGCAGCCGTCGCCGGCCCACAGGTCGACGACCCTGCGGCCGTGCACGTAGGCGCACAACTGCCCCTCGTAGTCGGGGCGTTCCCCGGCGACGAACGCGGCGAACTCCTCACGCACCGCCTCGAAGCCGTCCGCCACCGTGCCGTGGATCTCCTGCGTCATCCGCTCTCCTCACCTGAACCGCCTGCCGGTGCCATGATGAACAATGCCCGCCCCACCTGGGCGAATTCTCCCTTGGGATGATCCCGGAAGAGTGGTTCCGTGCCGAACAGGACGGCCTTCGGGCCGCTCACCACCGACGCCTGGCCCGCCGCGTCGGCCGGACCGCCGAAGCCGTCCGGGGACGGTCGCCAGTGCCCGGAGACGAGCGGGTCGCCGGGCGCGTACGTCTGCTCCACGCGGACGTCCGGCCCCAGGTCGGTGAACCACACCGGCGCGTACACGAAGCCGTGGTCCGGGGCGCCGGTCATCAGGGCACCGGCCGAGTTGCGCACCCGCACCACGCCGTTGGCGTCGCCGTTGCCCTCGACCGGCTTCGCGGCCAGCGACCCGGTCGCCGAGGCCAGCGCGGCACCCGCGGCGCCGCGGCCGACCAGCCCGTGTCCGGCGAGGAAGGAATCGAGGGCGGTACGCGCCCCGGTGCCCAGGTCGTCGCGGTCCAGGCCCGTCGACACGAACAGCACGTCCACCGACGACCAGTCGAAACCGGCGTTCAGGACGCCCGTCGAGACCGGCTGGACGTCGAAGTTCATCTCCCGCAGCGCGAACAGCTCACCCGCGGTGACGGCGGCGGCGACGCGGGTGCGGCGCAGCGGGGTGCTGCCGGTGCGCTTCGTGGCGTGGAAGGCGACGTCGTGAGCGCGGGCCGCCGCCGCGGCCTGCCGGCGCGCCGAGCCCGGCACGATCGCGCTGCCGTCGGCCGCCAGGCGTGCCCTGACGCCCTGCCCCAGCAGTGAGTTGAGCGCGGCGACCTCGTTCGGGTCGTCGAGCCGCAGCCGGAGATCGCCGTGCGGCGCGACGTACGCGACGGGAGCCGCCGCACGCACCGGGCGCAGGACGCCGTACGGCACCCTCGGGAGGGTGGCGACGGTGGCGCCCCACAGCCGGCCGAGGCTCCATCCGGAGATGTCGTACATCACCGAGACCTTGTCGCTGATGTCCCGCCCGTCCGCGAGGAGCGCGTTGGCGAGGCCGCGCTTGGGCTGGTGCATGTCGATCACATGGGAGCCCGCGGGGTACGTCCGTCCGTCGAGCCGGAAGGGGTGCGCGGCGCGTGCGACGCGTACGTCGTTGGCCAGGAGGTGGTCGACGAGGCGGGCGCCGGCCGTGCCCGAGGGCGGGATGACGTAGGCGCGGGGGAACCTGGTCGTGTAGACGTCCTCGGGGCCGATGCCGGGGACGCCGGGGACGGTCCGCGAGGACACCGGCACCTGCGCGGCGCCCGCCGCACCGCGCCGGAACACCTCGATCTGGTCGGCGAGCAGTGATGTGCGCCTCGCCCGCACGAAGTCGAGGGTGGCGCGCAGCGCGGCACCGGCCACGCCGACGTTGATCGCCGAGCGGCGGCGCAGTTCGGTGACGGACAGGGTGTCGTAGGAGGCGTTGTTCACCCGCATCGGGATCTCCACCGTGTGCGCGGCGACCGTGCCGTGGTAGGCCGCGTACTGCGGGGTGAAGACCGGCGGCCAGTCGTCCCAGCCCTCCTCCTGGTCCCGGAACGGGATCTGCGCGGGCTGCACCCCGTCCTTCGCGGGCGTGTGACCGAGGCCGTTGACGGCCGACTCCATGCCGAGGGCGTTGGCGTAGGTGTTCTTCAGGAACAGGTCGTACTCGTAGTTCTCGCCGTGCGGGGGAGTGGTCGGCTCGATCAGGGTGCCGTTGACGTAACCGTGCAGGTCGAGCATGACGGCCGGCTGCTTGGCGATCATGATCTGCCGCATCGCCCGGACCTCGGGCTGCGAGGCGGTGACGAAGTCCCGGTTCATGTCGAAGCCGTTCGCGTTCGCGCGGGTTCCGGCGATACGGCCGTCCGGGTTGGCGGTGACGTTGAAGTACAGGCGGCTGTGCGCGAGCAGGTCGCGGGTGCGGGCGTCCTCGGCGCGGGCGAGCTTCTCGATGAGCTCCAGGGAGGCGTCGGTGCCCTCCCACTCGTTCCCGTGGATGTTGTTGTTGAAGAAGACGGGGGTCTTGTACGTCTTCCTGATCTCGGAGGACTTGGCGGCGAGGGCGGGCGCGCGCTCGATCAGGTCGCGCATCCGGGCCTGGGCGCGGGACTGGCGGGCGCTCTCCGGGGCGGTGACGGTGACGAGGTACAGCCGGTGCCCGCCGGCCGAGCGGCCCGCGACCTCGACGCTCACCCGGTCGCCGAGGGACTGTAAGGCGTTCAGCTTCGGCGCGATCGCGTGGTACGGGGTGAGGCCCAGCTTGAGGGACTTGTCGGCCGGGTTCTCCGGGTCGGGGGCGAGGACCTGGCGGCGGGGGTAGCCGCGGCTGTCGTCGGCGATCACCCCCGCGGCCGTCCCGGCGGTGCCGAGGGACCGCTGCGCGGCGCTCGCGGGCGTCCGCGCCGCGTGCCGGTCGAGCGCGGCCTCGCGGTGGACCGGAGGGCCGGGGTCCGCGGCAGCCGCGGTGTGCGGAGCGAGGAGCAGGGAACTCGCCGTGGTGACGGCGAGGGCGGTGAACGGAACGGGTCTCGCAGGAACGGTTCTCGTGGTGCGCACGCGTACCTCCTCGGGACTTCCTGAGATCGGTACGGCGAGGTGTACCTGCTCGACTCAACGGCAACAAGGGGGACTTGACGCCACGGATGCCCCGGACGGCCCACGCCGGGACACCGTACGGCGGTCACCGGCCCCCGAAACGGCTGTGACGCCCGTGTGACAAGGCCCGGCTAGAGTGCCCTGCATGCGTGATCTCGGGGTCGGTTTCAGATATCTGCTCAAGGGCCAGCGATGGGTGGCCCGGCACGGCAAGCAGTACGGATTCGGCTTGATTCCCGGCCTGATCACCCTTGTCCTGTACGCGGCCGCGCTCATCGCGCTCGTGCTGTGGGGCGAGGACTTCGTGGCCTGGTCGACACCGTTCGCCGACGACTGGGCGAGCCCCTGGCAGGGCCTGTTCCGCGGCCTTCTCACCGCCGTCCTGTTCGCCCTGGGCCTCCTGCTGTCCGTCATCACCTTCACCGCGGTCACACTGCTGATCGGCCAGCCCTTCTACGAGATCCTCTCCGAGAAGGTCGACCGGGACGTCTCCCCGGACGGCACCGCCCCCGAGTCCGGCCTGCCGCTCTGGCGCGAACTGTGGATCTCCGGCCGCGACAGCCTGCGGATCGTGCTGCGCGCCGCGGTGTGGGGCGTGCTGCTCTTCGCCCTCGGTTTCATCCCGGTCGTCGGGCAGACGGTCGTACCGGTGATCGGTGTCGTCGTCACCGGCTTCTTCCTCACCGAGGAACTCACCGCGGTCGCCCTCCAGCGCCGCCGGGTGGAGCTGCGCGACCGCCTCGCGATGCTCCGCTCCCGCAAGACCCTGGTCTGGGGCTTCGGCACCCCTCTCGCCGCGGCCTTCCTGGTGCCGTTCGTCGCGGTGTTCCTGATGCCGGGCGCGGTCGCGGGGGCGACGCTGATGGCGCGCGAGCTGTCGGGCGAGGAGACCGAGGCAAAGACCGAGGAGGAGAGCGTGACGACCGCGCCCGACGCGAAGAGCCTCAGCCGGTGACCGGGTTGCCGGCCGCCACCCTCAGGATCGTCCGGACCTGGGCGATGATGTCCAGCCGGTTGCGGACGAACTCCGGGTCGCTCACCGATCCGGACGCCGGGTCCGTGTTGCCCGCCCCGAACTGCAGCACCGGCGTGTGCACATGCCCGCCCGGCAGCGAGTCGTGCAGCCCGAGCCGGTCCCGCAGCAGGGTCGCCCGGTAGGCGATCTCGTTCGACAGGTAGTCCCCGCCGCCTCCGGCCCGTGCGGTCGAGCCGGGCGTCGGTCCGTCCGGCCGCACGACGGCCTGCGTGCCGCCCGCGGGGATCTCGGTCACGCTCGTGTTGTCGTACACGGGGAAGCGGCCGGTGTCAGCGGCGGCGATCTTTGCGTACGGCAGGGTCGTCGTCGTCCACTGCGGCTGCGAGGCCGGGTCGGTCACCGGGATCGTCCCGGTGGCGGAGAGGTTGTCGTTGTCGGCGAAGCCGCCCCGCCAGGCCCCGTTGGTCCGCTCGATGTCGAACCGGCCCACGCGCCCCTGGCTTATGGTCGTGAACAGGTCGGCCTTCCCCAGGTACGGCCGCAGCGTCCGCTCCACGGTGCCCTGAGCGAAGTCCCGCCAGCGCACCGGGAACACGGCCGCCTCCACCCGTGCCGGACCCTCAGCGGTCTGGATCACCGTGCCGTCCAGGGCCAGGGCCGTGGCACCGGACGGGTTGGAGATGCGGATGTCCCGGTCGAGGGTGAAGGGGTCGAAGCCGGTGACGAGGATGCGCCGGGTGTGCCGGCCGTCCGGGTACCGAAGGTCGCCCTGGCCGCGCGAGACCCGCTCCAGCGCGTCGAGCAGCTCGGCCCGCCGGGCCTCGCTCAGCCCGAACCCCGGCTCCCAGGTGCGCACCTGGCGCGTCATCGCCAACCGCGCCCAGTACAGCGGCCGGTCGTCGTCCCGGCTGATGTCACCGCCGGCCGGCCCACGCCCCTGCGCCCGGTCGACGGCCCGCCGCCACAGCGCCGAACCCTCGCGTACGACGACGCGGTGGGCCTGCGCGTAGGAGTGCGCGGCGCCGAGTTCGCGGGTGAACTCCTGTGTCACGGTGTCGAATCCGGACCGGCGCAGGATCTCCTGGGGGACGGCCCGGTCGAGACGCTGCTCCTCGACGGTCGGCGCGGGCGCCGTCTCGGCAGCCGCCGCCCCGGTCGTGGGGGCCGAGATGCCGGCCAGCAGGGCCAGGCCGAGGACGCCGACACGAACGCATAGGGAATTCAAGGCGGTTACGGTCCTTCCGTCACTGTGGGGGAGCGTGGTGCGGGACGCCGGAAGTATCCCGTGACGGACGTGGTCCACGCCATGGACGGGGAGGATCTCCGTGGCAGCCGCCAGGACCGCCCGGGCGACGGTCGCGGTTTCGCGGCCCCCGCGGCGGCCGAGGAAGAACTGTGACATGCCCGGACTCCGACGAGGAGGCACCTCCATGGCGGGAACGCACACCCAGGCCGACCAGGCGCGCGAGGCGGTCGTCGAGGCGGCGCTCGCCCGGCTCGACCTCGACGCGAAGGCACGGCTGCTCTCCGGCCAGGACATGTGGACCCTGCCGGCGCTCCCCGGGATCGGCCTGCGGTCCCTGGTCATGTCCGACGGCCCGATCGGCGTCCGGGGCGTGCGCTGGACCGCCGACGACCCGTCCGTCGCGCTGCCCTCACCCACCGCCCTGGCCGCCGCCTGGGACCCGGAGCTCGCCCGCAGAGCAGGGGTGCTGCTGGCCCAGGAGGCCCGCCGCAAGGGCGTCCACGTGCTCCTCGCGCCCACCGTCAACCTGCACCGCTCCCCGCTCGGCGGCCGGCACTTCGAGGCGTACAGCGAGGACCCGTACCTGACGGGCACGATCGGCGCGGGCTATGTCAGCGGCGTCCAGTCCGGCGGCGTCGGCACCACCGTCAAGCACTTCGTCGCCAACGACGCCGAGACCGAGCGCTTCACCGTCGACAACAGGATCGGCCAACGCGCCCTGCGCGAGCTGTATCTGGCACCCTTCGAGATCATCGTCGCCAAAGCCCGCCCGTGGGGCGTGATGACCGCCTACAACACGGTCAACGGCACGACGATGACCGAGCACCACCACCTCGTGAACGAGGTGCTGCGCGGCGAGTGGGGCTTCGACGGCTGCAACGTCTCCGACTGGGTGGCCGCCCGGTCCACCGTCGGCGCCATCGAGGGCGGCCTCGACATCGCCATGCCGGGCCCGCGGACGGTGTACGGCGAACCCCTCGCCCAGGCCGTCCGGGACGGGAAGGTCGCCGAGGCCAGGGTCGACGACGCCGTACGCAACGTCCTGCGGCTGGCCGCCCGCGTCGGCATCCTTCAGGGCGCGCAGCCGGCCGTCACCGAACTGCCCGAGACCGTCGACGGCCCGGGCCTGGCCCGCGAGATCGCCCGCCGCTCCTTCGTCCTGGTCCGCAACGAGGGCGGCGCGCTCCCGCTGCGGCCGAACTGCAGGGTCGCGCTCATCGGTGCCGCCGCACGCGACGCCCGCGTCCTCGGCGGCGGCTCCGCCACCGTCTTCCCCGACCGGACCGTCTCCCCGCTCGACGGTCTCACCGCCGCCCTCCCCGAGGGCGCGCTCACCTACGCCGTCGGCGCCGATCCGAACACCGAACTCTCCGTCTTCGACACCGGCTTCGAGCTGCGGGCCGTCTGCCGGGACGCCGACGGCACCGTCCTCGGCTCGGACTCCGCCCCGGGCGGCCAGCTCAAGTGGATGGGCCCGTCGGCGCTGCCCGAGGGCGTCACCCACGAGCGGCTGCACACCGTCGAGCTGACCGGCACGTTCACTCCGCGCGAGAGCGGCCTTCACACCTTCGGCATCCAGGGCGTCGGCTCGTTCACCCTCGCCATCGGCGGCACGACGTACTTCGACGACGTCCAGAACCCCGCGAAGGACGACCCGTTCACCACCTTCTTCGGCGCGCCCGTCCCCCGGGCCGAGGCCGTGCTCACCGCGGGCGAGCCGGTCGAGGTCTCCCTCACGTACGTCGTCGAGCTGCCCGCGGACGTGCCGATGCAGGCGATCATCTTCGCCCTCGCCCACCAGGACCCGTACCGCGACCCAGACGACCTGATCGCCGAGGCCGTCGAAGCGGCGCGCGAGGCCGACACGGCCGTCGTCGTGGTCGCCACGACCGAGCGCGTCGAGTCCGAGGGCTTCGACCGAAGGGACCTCACCCTGCCCGGCCGCCAGGACGACCTGGTCCGCGCCGTCGCCGCCGCCAACCCCCGCACCGTCGTGGTCGTCAACTCCGGTTCCCCGGTGGAGCTGCCGTGGCGCGAGGACGTCGCCGCGGTCCTGCTGAGCTGGTTCCCCGGCCAGGAGGGCGGCGCGGCCCTGGCGGAGGTCCTCACCGGAGCGCACGAGCCGGGCGGCCGCCTGCCCACGACCTGGGGCTCGCTGGCCGACGCCCCCGTCAGCCAGGTGATGCCCTCGGCCGGTGAACTCCACTACCGCGAGGGCGTCTTCATCGGCTACCGCGCCTGGGAGAAGGAGGGCCGCGTCCCGTCGTATCCGTTCGGGCACGGCCTCGGCTACACCGACTGGGCGTACGAGTCGGCCGAGGCCGACGGCTCGACGGTCACCGTACGCGTCCGCAACCGCGGTGAGCGGGCGGGCCGTGAGGTCGTGCAGGTCTACCTGGCCCCGAGCGCGCCGGACGCCGGCCGCCCGGCACGGTGGCTGGCCGGGTTCGCGGGTGTGCAGGCGGGGCCGGGGGAGACGGTCGAGGCGGTCGTCGAGCTTCCGCGCCGCGCCTTCGAGATCTGGGACGAGAGGACCAACCGGTGGACCTTTGTGAAGGGTTCGTACGAGATCCAGGCCGGGCGCTCGATCGCCGACCGCCGGGTGACGGCGACCATTAACGTCTGACCCGGGAGAAGTACCCAGGGACAGCCCCGGCCCAGGACCCTGACACCTGGGCCGGGGCTCGTACCGCCAGGGCCGGTCAGCGCACCGAGAACCCGTACACCGTCTCCGACCGGAACACCTCGCCCGGCCGCAGCACGGTGCTCGGGAACTCCGGCCGGTTCGGGGAGTCGGGGAAGTGCTGGGTCTCCAGGGCGATACCGTCGCCCGGGGTGAAGGGCGCGGACAGGTGGTCGGCCGTGTAGAGCTGGAGGCCGGGCTCGGTGGTCGCCAGCGTCAGCACCCGTCCCGTGGACGGGTCGTACAGCTCGGCCACTTCCTCCGCTCCCCGCGTCACGCCTTTGTCGAGCACGAAGTTGTGGTCGTACCCGGACCCCACCTTCCGTGCCGCCCGGAAGTCGAAGCGGGTGCCCGCGACCTCGGCCGGCGAACCCGTCGGAATGAGATGGGCGTCCACCGGGGTGAACCGCGAGGCCGCCAGCCGCAGTTCGTGGCCACCGGCGTCGCCCGCTCCCGCACCGGCCAGGTTGAAGTAGCTGTGGTTGGTCAGGTTCACCACGGTGGGCGCGTCCGTCACCGCCTCGTACGCGATCCGCAGCGCGCCGTCGGCCTCCAGCGTGTAGGTCGCCGAGACCTCCAGACGCCCGGGGAAGCCCTCCTCGCCGTGCGGGCTGACCCGGTCCAGACGTACACCGTGCTCGACCGGCGTCCCCTCCCACACCCGCTTGTCGAAACCGTGCTCGCCGCCGTGCAGGGAGTTGGGCGGGTTGTTCGGCGCGAGCGCGTACGGCACGCCGTCCAGCGTGAAGCGTCCGCCCGCGATCCGGTTCGCGTACCGGCCGATGAGTGCGCCGAGGTAGGGCCCCGGGTGGTCCAGATAGCCGTCCAGGCCGGCGAACCCCAGCACCACGTCCGCCGTACGCCCGTCGCGGTCCGGCACCTGAAGCGACTGCACGATCCCGCCGTACGACAGGATCCGCACCTGTACACCCGAGCGCTCCAGGGTCCAGCGGTGCACCGGGGTGCCGTCGGAAAGTGTGCCGAAGTGTTCGCTCATGAGCGGAACACTAGTTCGTGACCGTCCGGTAGGCGATCTCCGCCAGCCTCGCCTGACCGTTCACGCTCGGGTGGAACCAGTCCCACTCGCTCAGCTGCTCGGCGCCGAAGCGGAAGTCGTGCACCGCGCCACCGTCGAACCGGCACCGGCGGTCCTCGGCGCAGACCTCCTTCAGCACCGTGTTGTACGCCTCGACCCGCTTCTGCACCGTCTCGCGTCGCAGGTTCGCCGCCGCGCTGAGGGACTCCGGTTCGCTCAGCATCGACGGGCAGATCCCGAGCCCCCACACCCGCTTGCTCAGCGGGTTGGACCGGCCCTGCTCCCACAGCCGCATCAGGTTCGGCACACTCGCGACGAACACCTGTGCCCGCGGCGCGGTGTCCCGCAGCGCGGCCATGGCGTCCTCGAACTGCGCCCGGAAGTCGGCCACCGGAGTCATCGCGGCGGTCGTCGCGCGACAGGCGTCGTTCGCCCCCGCCATCACCGTCACCAGCTGCGGCCTGCGCGCCGCCGCCCGGGTCATCTGCTCGGCGACGTCCGCCATCCGCGCCCCGGTCACGGCGTAGTTCCAGCTCCGCTCGGCCGCCTTCGACCTGCCCAGCAGCCGTACCGCGAGACTGTCGACCCGGGCACTGGTGCCGGTCGCCCAGGAGGCCTCGGGGCAGTCCGAGAGGACCGCACAGGCGTCGAAGCCGGTCGTGATGGAATCACCCACCGCCGCGATCGAGTCGGGACTGCGGTCCCAGGCCGGGGTCGGCTTCGGCCGCGCGCTCCGCTCCTCGGTGCCGGCCGGTGCCGGCGAGTCGCCCCCGACCGCGTCGCAGCCGGCGACACCGAGAACGGCCGCGGCCACGGCGGCGAAGACAGCGCGTGAAACGTGCCGTCGCTTGCGCATGCCCGGTCCATCCCCTCGTTCGGCCCTGTCATGGTCTTCAACCCATGACAACGCACAAGGGTTCCCACCCGGCTCATGCAACGGCTCACACCCGTACAAGCGTCCTGCCGGGTGAATGCCGGACGTTTGGCGGCACCTGGACCGACGGTACGTCACACTCCTTGCGCCGCCGCACGGTAGCCTCGCCATCAACGTGGCTGCCCGGCCACGATCGTCCGCCAGTTCGCAAGATGTCCGCTCTGCCCGGAGGTCCAGGTGACGACACGTGGAGTTCTGTACGTGCACTCCGCGCCGCGTGCGCTGTGCCCGCACGTCGAATGGGCCGTCGCCGGGGTGCTCGGCACGCGCGTCAACCTCGACTGGATCCGGCAGCCGGCCGCGCCCGGCACCTGGCGCTCGGAGTTCTCCTGGCAGGGCCAGGCGGGCACGGCGTCCAAGCTGGCCTCGGCCCTGCGCGGCTGGCACCTGCTCCGCTTCGAGGTGACGGCCGAGCCCTGCCCCACCGCCGAGGGCGAGCGCTACAGCTGCACCCCCGACCTGGGCATCTTCCACGCGGTCACCGGCATCCACGGCGACATCCTCATCCCGGAGGACCGCCTGCGCGCCGCGCTGACCCGCTCCCAGCGCGGCGAGACCGACCTGGAGGCGGAGATCGCCAAGCTGCTGGGCAAGCCCTGGGACGACGAGTTGGAGCCCTTCAGGTACGCGGGTGAGGGAGCGCCGGTGCGCTGGCTGCACCAGGTGGTGTGAGGCCGGGACGGACGATCGGAACATGTGAAGGGCCCCCACCTCGAAAGGTGGGGGCCCTTCACGTACGGACGGTCGCCGCTCAGATCGTCCTGAACGCCAGGACCACGTTGTGCCCACCGAACCCGAACGAGTCGTTCAGCGCGGCGATCCGGCCCTCGACGGGCAGCTTGCGCGCCTCACCGCGGACGACGTCGGCGTTCGCCTCGGCCTCCGGGTCCAGGTTCTCGATGTTGATCGTCGGCGGAGCCACCCGGTGGTACAGGGCGAGCACGGTCGCGACCGTCTCCACGCCACCGGCACCACCGAGCAGGTGCCCCGTCATCGACTTGGTGGCCGACACGGCCATGTGGTCGGCGTCGTCACCGAACACCTTGCGCAGCGCCTTCAGTTCGGCGATGTCACCGGCCGGCGTCGACGTCGCGTGCGCGTTGACGTGCACGATCTCCGCCGGGTCCAGGTCGGTGCGGTCCAGCAGGTTCTGCAGGGCGTGCGAGATGCCGCGGCCCTCGGGCTCCGGCTGCACGATGTCGTGGGCGTCGGCGGAGATGCCCTGCCCGACCGCCTCGGCGTACACCCGGGCCCCGCGCTTGGCGGCGTGCTCGGCGGACTCCAGGACGATCACGCCGGCGCCCTCACCGAGGACGAAGCCGTCGCGGGCGACGTCGTAGGGACGCGAGGCACCCTGCGGGTCGTCGTTGTTCTTGGACATCGCCATCATGTTGCCGAACGCGGCGATCGGCAGCGGGTGGATCGCCGCCTCCGTGCCACCCGCGACCACGATGTCGGCGCGGCCCGTGCGGATCATCTCGATGGCGTAGCCGATGGCCTCGGCACCCGACGCGCACGCGGAGACCGGGGTGTGCACGCCCGCGCGGGCGCCCACGGCCAGACCGACGTTCGCCGAGGGGCTGTTCGGCATCAGCATGGGGACGGTGTGCGGGGAGACGCGGCGGACGCCCTTCTCCTTGAGCACGTCGTACTGGTCGAGGAGCGTCGTCACGCCACCGATGCCGGAGGCGATGACCGCGCCGAGGCGGTCCGGGTCGACGCTGGAGTCCTCACCGGCCTTCGCCTCGAACCCGGCGTCCTTCCAGGCCTCCTGCGCGGCGATCAGCGCGAACTGCGCCGAGCGGTCCAGGCGGCGGGCCTGCGGCCGCGGGATGACCTCGGTCGGCTCCACGGCGACCGGCGCGGCGATACGGACCGCCTGCTCGGCGGCCCACTCCTGCTCCAGGGGCTTGACGCCGGACTTGCCGGCGATCAGGCCCTCCCAGGTAGAGGCTGCGTCGCCACCCAGCGGTGTGGTTGCGCCGATACCGGTGACGACCACGGTGCGATTGGTCGAGCTCACGGGAATTCTTTCTCCAAGGAATGGGGATTCAGCGGCGCCACCGCCGGGTGGCGGGGCAGTTCAGCCCTGGGGCCTGATCGGGGGGATCAGCCCTGGTGCTTGAGGATGTAGTCGGTCGCGTCGCCGACGGTCTTGAGGTTCTTGACGTCCTCGTCGGGGATCTTGACGTCGAAGCGCTCCTCGGCGGCGACGACGACCTCGACCATGGACAGCGAGTCGACGTCCAGGTCGTCGGTGAAGGACTTGTCCAGCTGGACGTCCTCAACCGGGATGCCGGCGATCTCGTTCACGATGTCGGCGAGACCGGCGACGATCTCTTCCTGAGTGGCGGCCATCTTGGCGCTCCTTCGTAGTTGTTCAGGTTGTTCAGGCAGTTACGGCGCCCGCCGCGGCAGCGGCGGGTGGTGCTGTTCCCGTGCCGGATCACGAGGATCCGGCACGGAGTGCCTAGGGGAGAGTAACGACCGTGGCGGCGTAAACGAGACCCGCCCCGAATCCGATGACGAGCGCGGTGTCGCCGCTCTTCGCCTCGCCGGTCGCCAGGAGCCGCTCCATCGCGAGCGGGATCGAGGCGGCCGAGGTGTTGCCGGTGGTGCGCACGTCGCGGGCGACCGTGACGTGCTCCGGCAGTTTGAGAGTCTTCACCATCGAGTCGATGATCCGCTCGTTGGCCTGGTGCGGAATGAAGACGTCGAGTTCGTCCGAGGTGATCCCGGCCGCGTCCAGCGCCTGCTGGGCGACCTTCGCCATCTCGAACACGGCCCAGCGGAACACCGCCTGGCCCTCCTGCGTGATCGCAGGGAACTTCTCGACCTCGCCGGAGCGGTAGTCCGTCCACGGCACGGTCTGCTTGATCGTCTCGGACTTGTCGCCCTCGGAGCCCCAGACGGTGGGGCCGATCGCCGGCTCCTGGGCCGGGCCCACGACGACCGCGCCGGCGCCGTCGCCGAACAGGAAGGCCGTCGCCCGGTCCTCCAGGTCGGTGAGGTCGCTCAGCCGCTCGACGCCGATGACGAGGACGTACTCGGCGGACCCCTCGACGATCATGCCCTTGGCGAGAGTCAGACCGTAGCCGAAGCCCGCGCAGCCGGCCGAGATGTCGAAGGCGGCGGCCTTCTTGGTGCCGAGCTTGTCGGCGATCTCGGTGGCGACGGCCGGGGTCTGCTTGAAGTGCGAGACGGTCGAGACGATCACGCCGCCGATCTGCTCGGCGGAGATCCCGGCGTCGGCGATCGCCTTGCCGGACGCCTCGATCGACATCGCGGCGACGGTCTCCTCGTCGTTCGCCCAGTGCCGCGTCTCGATGCCGGAGCGCGAACGGATCCACTCGTCGGACGAGTCGATCTTCTCCAGGATCACCTCGTTCGGCACGATCCGCGTCGGACGGTAGCCGCCGACACCGAGGATGCGCGCGTACGGGGCGCCCTTGCTGGGCTTCAGCTTCGCCATGCTCCGGGCTCCTTGTCAGGCGTGCTCTGCGATGAGCTCGCGAGCAGCGTCCAGGTCGTCGGGGGTCTTCAGCGCCAGGGTCTTCACTCCCGGCAGCGCGCGCTTGGCCAGACCGGTCAGCGTGCCGCCCGGGCACACCTCGATCAGGGCCGTGACGCCGAGCTCCTTGAAGGTCTCCATGCACAGGTCCCAGCGGACCGGGTTGGCGACCTGCCCGACGAGGCGCTCCAGCACCTCGGTGCCGGTGGCGACCGCCCGGCCGTCCTTGTTGGAGACGTAGGTGGCCTTCGGGTCGGCGGGCACGAGCTCCTTGGCGGCCTCGGCCAGCTTCTCCACCGCGGGGCCCATGTGGTGCGTGTGGAACGCGCCCGCGACCTTCAGCGGGACGACCTTGCGCACACCCTCGGGCTTGTCCTCGTTCAACGCGGCGAGCTGCTCCAGCGTTCCCGCCGCCACGATCTGACCGGCGCCGTTGATGTTCGCCGGGGTCAGGCCGAGCTTCTCCAGGTGCGCCACGGAGGTCTCCGGGTCGCCGCCGAGCAGCGCCGACATACCGGTCTCGGTGATCGCGGCGGCCTCGGCCATGGCCAGGCCACGCCTGCGGACGAGGGTCAGCGCGGCGGTGTCGTCGAGGACGCCCGCGAAGGCGGCCGCGGTGATCTCACCGACGCTGTGGCCCGCGACGGCGCCGGGCGAGGTGTCACCCAGTGCCGCGGCGGACAGGAGGCCGGCCGCCACGAGCAGCGGCTGCGCCACGGAGGTGTCCCGGATGGCGTCCGCCTCGGCCTGGGTGCCGTAATGGGCGAGGTCGAGTCCGATGGCCTCCGACCAGGCGGCGACACGGTCGGCGGCACCGGGCAGTTCGAGCCAGGGAGTCAGGAAGCCGGGCGTCTGGGCGCCCTGGCCGGGAGCGACGAGTACGAGCACTCTCACACTCTCTCTTGGGGACGGCCGACGCCGCCCGTGAGGACAAGGACGAAGAACACGAAGGGGTTTTGTGGATCCCCGACAAAAGCCTAGAGCTGAAGATCCCCGTCGACCAGACGCCCCAGGATCAGGGCGATTCGCAGGGTGAACGCGGAGCGTACATCGGAAGGCGACCAGCCGGTGACGTCAGTCACACGTCGAAGCCGGTAGCGCACGGTGTTGGGATGAACGAACAGCATCCGCGCGGCCCCCTCCAGACTGCTCGCCTGTTCGAGATAGACCGAGAGCGTCTCCAGGAGAGCGGACCCCGCCTCCTCCAGCGGTCTGTAGATCTCCTCCACCAACTGCTCGCGCGCGCTGGGATCTCCCGCGATCGCGCGCTCCGGGAGCAGATCGTCCGCGAGCACCGGCCGCGGGGCGTCCTGCCAGGCGGAACACGCCTTCAGACCGGCCGCCGCGGCCTGCGCGGACCTGGTCGCGGCCAGCAGGTCGGGCACGATCGGTCCGGCGACGACGGGCCCGGCGGCGAACGGCCCGATCAGCGACTTGGCGACCGCGAGCGGGTTGTCGCTGCCCCCCGCGATCACGACGAGCCGGTCCCCGAGCACCCCCGTGAGCACCTGCAGCTTGGCGTGCCGGGCGGCCCGCCGGATGGCCTCGACGGTCAGCTCGCTGTCCCCGTCGGGCGCGGTCCCCAGCACGACGCACACATGCTCGGGCGAGTTCCAGCCGAGGGCGGCGGCCCGCGACACGGCCCCCTCGTCGGCCTCCCCGCTGAGCACGGCGTTGACCACCAGTGACTCCAGCCGCGCGTCCCAGGCACCGCGTGCCTCGGCCGCCTGCGCGTAGACCTGGGCGGTGGCGAAGGCGATCTCACGGGCGTAGACGAGCAGCGCCTCGCGCAGCACGCTCTCGTCCCCGGGAGCGGCGACCTCGTCGATGGCCGACTCCATGACCTCGATGGTCGTGCGCACCATCTCGACGGTCTGCCGCAGTGTGATCGCGCGGGTCAGCTCGCGCGGCGCGGTCCCGAACACATCGGTGGAGATCGCCTGGGGCGCGTCGGGATGCCGGAACCACTCGGTGAAGGCGGCGATACCGGCCTGGGCGACGAGACCGATCCAGGAACGGTTCTCCGGTGGCATGGCCCGGTACCACGGCAGCGTCTCGTCCATCCGCGCGATGGCCTGCGCGGCGAGAGAACCTGAGGATTTCTCCAGCCGCCTCAGGGTCGCGGCATGGGCGTGGACGTCGTGCGCGGCGGCTTGGGACTTGCGGGCTTCGGGTTCGGGCACGGGGACAAGACTGCCTTATCCGGACCAGAGCGCGTGCCGGAGGGTCGCCGGTGAGCTCGCAGGTGGGTCTACGGTGGTGCCCGTGATGGACGTACGGCGCGCCGCGGAGCGCTATCCCGGAGGGGATCCGGCAGCGGGCATCGAGTCACGCCACGCCTTCTCCTTCGGCCCGCACTACGACCCCGACAACCTCCGCTTCGGCGCGATGATCGCCTGCAACGAGGAGCGGCTCGCACCCGGCGCCGGCTTCGACGAGCACCCGCACAGCCACACCGAGATCGTGACGTGGGTCGTCGAGGGCGAGCTGACCCACCGCGACTCCACGGGCCACGAGACCCGGGTGCGCGCCGGGGACGTGCAGCGGCTGAGCTCGGCGGGCGGTGTACGGCACGTGGAGCGCAACGACGCCGGCACGCCCCTGACCTTCGTCCAGACCTGGCTGGCCCCGCTGACGCCGGGCGGCGACCCGTCGTACGAGATCGTCCACGGCATCGCGGACTCGACGCCGTACGCCGTCCCGGAGGCGGGCGCGCTGCTCCATGTGCGCCGGCTCGGGGTGGGGGAGCGGACGGCGGTACCGGACGCGCCGTACGTCTACCTCCATGTCGTGCGGGGTGAAGTCCGCCTGGTAGGCGCCGAGTTGGGGGCCGGGGACGCGGCGCGCATCACCGGGGCCGAGGGCGTGGAGGTGACCGGGGTGAAGGCGGCGGAAGTGCTGATGTGGGAGATGGCCGGCTAGGCCCGACGACGCCTGCCGCCTGGGCGGCCCCACCCTGCTGCTGCTCCGAACGGCAGGCCCAGCGGTGTGGCCCGAGATGCCGGAGTGATTCAGGAGGCGTCCAATGGAGGTGTCCAGCGGAGGTTCCGACGCTTGCCCGGTGCCGACCGGCGGAGAGAGCCGAGGCCATGGCCAGACGCACAGCCACGGGGAAACGGGAGCGCGCTCCCAAGGGGGTGCTGCAACGGCTCGGTGAGGGCTGCGCCCGCCACTTCGTGATCGTGATCATCGCGTGGCTCGTGGCCCTGGGCGGGCTGCAGACCCTGAACCACCTCTACGGCGGGGAGTACTCCGACGACTTCACCCTGTCCGACGTGCAGTCCCAGGAGGGCCTGGACATCCTCCAGGCCCATGATCCGCAGGCCGGGGGCTACAGCAGCCCGATCGTCGTGCACGACGACAAGGCACTGACCTCCCTGTCGTCGCAGCTCGACACCACCGTCGCCGACCTCCGGAAGCTGCCGGACGTCCTGTCCGTGCAGAACCCGCTGGACGCCACCTCCACGAAGGCGGGGCCGGTGTCCTCCGACGGCCGGACCGCCTACCTCACCGTCCGCTTCGACAAGCAGCCCTCCCTCCTGGGCGACGGCTACCTCGACGGGGTGGACGACGCCGTGCAGCCGCTGCGGGACGCCGGCGCGGACGTCGAGTACGGCGGATCGCTCGGCGAGCTGGCCCGGCCCGAAGCCGACGACCGGGTGAGCGAGCTGATCGGCTTCGCGGTCGCCGTCGTCGTCCTGCTCATCGGCTTCGGCAGTGTGATCGCCGCCGTACTGCCACTGGTCACCGCGCTGATCGCGGTGGTCGGGGGGCTGGCCTGTCTGGGGCTGCTCGCCTCGGCGTTCGTCTTCGCCACCGTCTCGCCCACCCTCGCCACGATGATCGGCATCGGCGTCGGCATCGACTACGCCCTCTTCCTGATCACCCGGCACCGGCAGAACCTCATGAACGGCGCGGACCCGGTGCGCGCCGCCGGCCACGCCGCCGCCACCAGCGGACGCGCCGTGCTCGTCTCCGGTACGACGGTGATCGTCGCCCTGATGGGACTGTGGGTGTCGGGCGTGAGCTTCATCGGCAAACTCGGTGTCGCCGCGGCCGTCACCGTGGTCTCGGCCGTCCTCGGCGCGCTGACCCTGGTCCCCGCCATGCTCGGGCTGATCGGCCACCGCCTCGACCGCTACCACCTGCGCCGCCCGGTCGCCGAGACCGACGCCGAACCGGGCACGCAACCCACGGGCACCTGGCATCGCTACGCCCAGCGCGTCGAGCGCCATCCGCTGCGGTACCTCGCCGCGGGCCTCGTCACCGTCGCGGTGCTGGCCATCCCCGTGTTCTCGATCCAGCTCGGCCACATCGACGACGGCGCCGACCCGACGTCCTTCACCGACCGGCGGGCCTACGACCTCATGAGCGACGCGTTCGGCCCCGGATCCAACGGGCCGCTCACCGTGGTCGTCGACCAGAGCTCCGTACCGCAGTCACAGCGCTCGGACGTGTCGTCCAAGGCCCAGCAGGCCCTGAACAGCGCGTCCGGAACGTCGTTCGTCACCCCGCTGTCGCCCACCCAGGACGGGGACGTGCTGGTCGGCACCGTCTACCCGGCGCAGCGCCCGCAGAGCGCGGACACCACCGACCTCACGAACCGGCTCGTCGACGACACCCTGCCCGACGCGCTCTCCGGCACCGACGCCAAGGGTTACGTCACCGGGACGACGGCCGCCCAGATCGACTTCCGCGACATCGTGTCGAGCCGACTGCCGCTGATCATCTGTGTCGTCGTCGCCCTGGCCTTCCTGATCATCCTGGCGGTCTTCCGCGGCCTGCTCGTCGCCCTCAAGGCGGCCGTCCTCAACGTGCTGTCGATCGCGGCCTCGTACGGCGTCGTCGTCGCCGTCTTCCAGTGGGGGTGGGGCGGCCCCGCGCTCGGCGTCAGCGGCAAGGTGCCCATCGAGAGCTATGTGCCGATGATGATGTTCGCCATCATCTTCGGGCTGAGCATGGACTACGAGATCTTCCTGCTGTCCCGGGTGCACGAGGCCTGGCTGCGCACCGGGGACGCCAAGGCCGCGGTCGCCCACGCCCTGGAGATCACCGCGCGGGTGATCACCTGCGCGGCACTGATCATGGTGAGCGTGTTCGCGGCCTTCATCATCAGCGACAACATCGTGGTCAAGATGCTGGGCCTGGGCCTCGCCGTCAGTGTGCTCGTCGACGCCACCGTGGTGCGCCTGCTCATGGTGCCCGCCGTGATGACGCTGCTGGGCCGGCACGCCTGGTGGGCACCCCGGTGGCTGGACCGGATCATGCCTCACATCGACGCCGAGGGAGAGGGCGAGAGCCTGAAGGCTACGGCTTCGGCTCCGCCAGTACCGCGTCCGTGAAGGGTGGCCACGCCTCGATCGCCCACGGCCCGAACGCCCGGTCCGTCAGCGCGACGCAGGCCGCCCCCGCATCCGGGTCGATCCACAAAAACGTACCTGACTGCCCGAAATGCCCGAAGGTGCGCGGCGAGGACGACGAGCCCGTCCAGTGCGGGGCCTTGCCGTTGCGGATCTCGAAACCGAGCCCCCAGTCGTTCGGGTTCTGGTGCCCGTACCCCGGCAGTACGCCCTTGGTGCCCGGGTACTGCACGGTCATCGCCTCGGCGACGGTCCGCGGGTCCAGCAGGCGCGGGGCCTGCACCTCGGCCGCGAACCGCAGCAGGTCCTCGACCGTCGACACCGCGTCCTTCGCCGGGGATCCCTCCAGCGAGGTGGCCGTCATGCCCAGCGGCTCCAGCACGGCCTGCCGCAGGTACTCCCCGAACGGGATGTCCGTCGCCTTGGCGACATGGTCGCCGAGCTGCTCGAACCCGGCGTTGGAGTACAGCCGCCGCTCACCGGGCGCCGCCGTCACCCGGTGCTCGTCGAAGGCCAGCCCGGAGGTGTGCGCGAGCAGGTGCCGGACGGTCGAGCCCTGCGGCCCGGCCGGCTCGTCCAGCTCGACGGCGCCCTCCTCGTAGGCGACGAGCACCGCGTAGGCGGCCAGCGGCTTGGTGACCGAGGCGAGGGGGAAGCGGTGACCGACGGGACCGTGCGTGCCGAGGACCGTGCCGTCCGCCCGCACGACACCCGCGGCGGCGGTGGGGACGGGCCAGTTCTCGATCAGTGCGAGGCTCTGCAAGGACATGCCTGTGAGCCTAAGCCGCTCACAGGTGCAGCCGCATCGAGGGGTCGTTGTCACGGGTGAAGCCGAGCGACTTGTACAGGGACTCGGCGTCGGCGGACGCGGTGAGCATGACGTGCCCGGCGCCCCGCTCGCGGAACCAGGCCAGCAGTTCCGCCATGCACGCGCGCGCGTACCCGCGGCGCCGCGCGTCCGGGTCGGTGGCGACGCTGAAGACGTACCCGACCAGTCCGTGCGGGTTGCCGGCCCGTCCGATCCGGTAGTCCAGGGTCCCCACCACCACCGCCGCCAGGGCACCCGGGCGCTGCGGATGGTCGACGACGAACGCCGCGAAGTCCCCGTCCGGCTCGGCCAGTGCTTCCCGCAGGGTCGGCAGGGACTCAGCCTGCCACTCACTGGGACCGGCCGCCGAGGCCATCGAGTCGATCATCACCTGACGCAGGCGCAGCACTTCCCGCGCGTCCTCGGGCGTGGCACGGCGTACGAGACTCATGGCCCCGCACGCTAGCGGCGACGATCGGGCCATGTCCCGTGCTTTTCTTACCGTTTCCGCTTGCTTGGAGCGCACTCCAAGGCCATAGCGTGGAGCGCATGACGGTGATGGAGACCACGAGTACCAGGACCGACAGCTGCGCCGCCCCGCCGCACCCGCACCGACGGCCGGAAGGCCAGGACAACTACACGATCAGCGAGGTCGTCGCCTTCACCGGCCTGACGGCCCACACCCTGCGCTGGTACGAGCGGATCGGCCTGATGCCGCACATCGGCCGCTCCCACACGGGCCAGCGCCGCTACAGCAACCGCGACCTGGACTGGCTCGACCTCGTCGGGAAGCTGCGGCTGACCGGCATGCCGGTCGCCGACATGGTGCGGTACGCCGAGCTGGTGCGCGAGGGCGACCACACCTTCGGCGAGCGCTTCGAGCTGCTGGAGTCGACCCGCCGCGACGTCCTCGCCCGGATCGCCGAACTGCAGGACACGGTCGCGGTACTCGACCGCAAGATCAGTTTCTACGCGGACGCCGGGCGTCTGTACGAACAGAAGAAGACGGAGCAGGCTGGATGACCGACAACCGGATCGCAACGGCACGACTGGGCGCGAACGGGCCCGAGGTCGGCCTCCAGGGCCTCGGCTGCATGGGCATGAGCTTCGCCTACGGTCCCTCGGACGCGGGCGAGTCCAGGGCGACCCTGGAGCGGGCGCTGGAGCTGGGCGTCACGTTGTACGACACGGCGGACGCGTACGGCGCGGGCGAGAACGAGAAGTTCCTCGCCCCGTTCCTCAAGGCCCACCGCGACGAGGTCGTCATCGCCACCAAGTTCGCCCTGTCGATCCCGCCGGACGACCCGACGCGCCGGGTCATCCGCAACGACGCGCCGTACATACGCCAGGCCGTCGAGGCGAGCCTGCGCCGCCTGGACGTCGACGTCATCGACCTCTACTACATGCACCGCCGGGACGTGCGCGTCCCCATCGAGGAGACCGTCGCCACGATGGCGGACCTGGTCCGCGAGGGCAAGGTCAAGCACCTGGGCCTGAGCGAGGTGACGGCGGACGAACTGCGTGCCGCGCACGCCGTCCACCCCATCGCGGCGGTCCAGTCCGAGTGGTCCCTGTTCAGCAGGGACATCGAGCCGAAGGTGGTGCCCGCGGCCCGTGACCTGGGTGTGGCCCTGGTGCCGTACTCCCCGCTCGGCCGGGGCTTCTTGACCGGCTCCTTCGCCAGGGCCGAGGACCTGACGAGCGACGACTTCCGCCGCCAGCACCCCCGTTTCACCGGCGACAACGCGGCGACGAACGCCGAACTCGTGGACGTCGTCCGCGCGGTGGCCGACGCGCACCGCGCCACCCCGGGCCAGATCGCCCTGGCCTGGGTCCAGCAGCGGGCGTCCGTCCACGACCTCCCGGTGATCCCGATCCCCGGCACCCGTAAGCCCACCCGGGTGGAGGAGAACGTGGGCGCGACACGGATCGTGCTGACCGAGGAGGACCTGGCCGCGCTGGAGCCGATCGCCTCGAAGGTCGCGGGCGACAGGTACGCGGACATGCGGTTCGCCTCCGCGGGCAGGGAGTAGCCGCCCTCCGGGCCCGCCTACAACTCCGCCAGCAGCTCGGCCTTCTTCACCGAGAACTCCTCGTCCGTCACCAGCCCTGCCCGGTGCAGTTCGCCCAGGTGGCGGATGCGCTCGGCGATGTCGGCCGGGTCGCGCCGCGGTGCCGCCGCAGGCACCGCGGCGACCGGTCCGCTCCTGCGGACCGCCGCCAGCACGGCCGCGGCGAACGGCAACGACTCGTGTACGGGCCCGTATCCCAGCCCGAACACGACGGCCGCCGGATCCTGGTCGGCCTGCGCGGGCCGGTCGTCGGCGGAGTCCCGGGGAAGCAACCGCAGGTGCCCGTCGAAGATCTCGGGCGACCGCCACTCCACGTCGCTCAACTCGCCGACGGAGAAGCTCTGGTCCCCCGCCTTCCACTTGGCCGACGACGCGCCCGTCCAGAACCATCTGAAGCGCACCGTCTCACCGTCGAAGGACGCCTTCCCGTCGTACGCCTTGAACGACAGCGGTACGTCGGGTGCGGCCACCAGGAACTCGTCCGCCGGTCCGGACCGGGTCAACTGCGCGCGCAGCTCGTCGGCGTAGTACTCGGCCAGCGTCTCCTTGTCGGCCGGCAGCACCAGTCGATACGGATCGCAGCCTTCCTTCAACTGCCCCGCGGCCGCCTCCGACAGCGGATCGGCGCCGGGCCGCGGCTCGATGCGCAGCGCCACGGTCCCGCGCTTGCCGGGCGTCAGTGTCACCCCGGCGATCGCCTCAAGCGGAACGCGTCTCTCCGTAAGCGCCTGGAACAGCTTGGGTGTTCGAATCCCCCGTTCGTAACGGATGAGCACGGAGTCGGACTCGAACTCCCAGGCGGCATGAAATCCGGCCAGTACGTCACCCATGCGGCTCATCGTATGCGGCACGTGCCCCTCCGTCGCCACCCCGCGCAGACCGCGGATCCTGCGCCTCTACGCGCGTCCGGCCGACGCCGTGTCGGACAAACCGTCCCGACAGACCCCGGCATCGTCGGCGCACCGCACCGACTCGTACGCACCGACCCCGATCCCGGCGAAGTTCGCCACACTGTCCGTGCCGGGCTCGAAGTAGCCGCCGTGTCCCTTGGCGTCCCGCGCCGACAGCACCCGTGCCCCGAACACCGCCGACACCGGGTCCTCGCCGTGCCCCAGGCCGCCGAGCTCCAGATACGGCACGTCCTGCACCCAGTCGTCGGCGTCCCGCATCGCCCACACATGCGCCGAGGTGCGCAGCTGGGAGGCCTTGGCGACCCGCATGCCGGGGCTGCCGGCCACCGCTATGTCGGCCACCCGGCCCGGCAGTACGGGCGCGGCCAGCCCGCACAGCACGGAGCCGTAGCTGTGGCAGAAGAGGGAGACGGGCGAGCTGCCGGGCAGCGCCCGCACCAGCGCGTTCAGGCGCACGGCCCCGGACTGCGCGCGCATCGCGGTCGCGGAGTCGATGCCGAGTCCGCTCGGCGAGGTGTAGTCGGCCCAGGCGATCACGGCCGTACGCGTCGAGGGCCGGGCCTCGCGCTCGGCGGCGTACAGCGACTGCGCCATGCCGACCGGCGCGGAGTACTTGCGGCTGGTGCGCTGGAAGGTCAGCAGGTCGGTGTCGACACCGGGGACGACGACCGAGATCCGCTCGGCCTCGTCCAGGTCGCCGAAGACCTCCGCGGCCCGCCCCGCGCCCTCCGGGTCGAACGCGAGGATGTGCCGGTCCGCCCGCATCATCGACTCGAAGCGGTGCATACGGCGGCCCGCCTCGCGCTGTCCGTCGGGTGTGAGCCCGTCGTCGTGCATGCGTTTGCGCTCGACGTCGCGTGCCTCGCGGAGCGCGATGCGGTTGGCGCGGTAGCGCAGCTCGACCGGGGCGCCGTTCATGTTGCCGACCGCGAGCGGATAGCGGTGGGCGAGGTCGGCGCGCTGCCGTTCGGTGAGCGAGCCGAAGAAACGGGTGAGCCGAGCGGGGGAGGAGTTCGCGGCCGGCAGTTGCTGCCCGGCGACGCTGCCCTGCTCCCAGGCGCTGAGCGAGGCCTGGAGCGGTGCCGGGCTCCGGTGGGTGCGCAGGGCGGTCCAGCCGGTGGTCGCCAGCATCACGAACACGACGGCCAGCGCGAGCAGAGCGCGCCAGACGTTCAGTGGCGGGGACGTGTCGAAGGAAGTCACTGAAAGGACACACTAGGAGAACGAGAGGGTCTCGCGTTAACCGAGTGACAGGTATCACGTTTCACTCCGGTCGTCGTGAACACGGCGATGACCTCAGTGTGTTCGCCAGCTCTCGCTGAGTGCCGGTCCCACCTGTTCGAGATGTGAGACGGTCAACGTCCGCATGGTGTCGAGGTCGAGCTTTTCCCCCGCACTCCACTGACGCTCCGTCAGACGCATCACCCCGCCGAACACCGCCACCGCCAGCCGGGGGCGCGGGTCGGCGTCCACGTCGACCCGCTCACGCTCGGCGAGGATGCGTGCGAGGGTCTCCTCGATCTCCACGGACTTGCGCAGGTGCGCGGCGAGCAGGACGGGGGTCGACTCGACCACCCGGTACATCCGCAGGTACAGCTCGACCGGTACGACCGCCTCGATCACGTCGTTCAGGGTGTCCCAGCTCTCCAGCACGGACTGGCGCAGCGCCTGCATCGGGGGTTCGTGCGCCGGCCGCTCGCGCACGGCCTGCACGAAGTGCGCCACCGCCAGATCGCCCACCGCGAGCGCCGCATCCTCCTTGCCGGCGAAATAGCGGAAGAAGGTGCGCTGGGAGACGTCGACGGCCTCGGTGATCTCATCGACGGTCGTCTGCTCGTAACCCTGCGTGGTGAAGAGCTCCAGCGCGGTGCGCAGCAGCGCGTCCCGGGTCCGCTGCTTCTTGCGTTCGCGCAGTGTTTCCATGCCTGTCAGTTACCGACTTGTGAATTGGTTTGTCAATTGTCAGAGGCTGTCACTAGCCTCGAACGCATGACTAGTCAGACCACCATCGAAACGACGGGGTCGGGGGGCAAGGCACCGGCAGCTCCGTCGGACGCGACGCCGGCCAAGGGGCTGCGCGGCCACCCTTGGTTCACCCTCATCACCGTCGCAGTGGGGGTCATGATGGTGGCCCTCGACGGCACCATCGTGGCCATCGCCAACCCGGCCATCCAGAAGGACCTCAGCGCCAGCTTCGCCGAGGTCCAGTGGATCACCAACGGCTACTTCCTGGCCCTCGCCGTCTCCCTGATCACCGCCGGCAAGCTCGGCGACCGCTTCGGGCACCGGCAGACCTTCCTCATAGGCGTGGTCGGTTTCGCCGCCGCCTCCGGTGCCATCGGCCTGTCCGACAGCATCGCGCTGGTCGTCACCTTCCGCGTCCTGCAGGGCCTGTTCGGCGCGCTGCTGATGCCGGCCGCGCTCGGACTGCTGCGGGCGACGTTCCCGGCCGAGAAGCTCAACATGGCCATCGGCATCTGGGGCATGGTCATCGGTGCCTCCACCGCGGGCGGCCCGATCCTCGGCGGCGTCCTCGTCGAGCACGTCAACTGGCAGTCGGTGTTCTTCATCAACGTGCCGGTCGGGATCCTCGCCGTCGTCCTCGGCGTGCTGATCCTGCTCGACCACCGCGCCGAGAACGCCCCGCGCTCCTTCGACATCCCGGGCATCGCCCTGCTGTCGACCGCCGTGTTCTGCCTGGTGTGGGCACTGATCAAGGCCCCGCCGTCCGAGTGGGGCTGGGGGGACCCCAAGACGCTCGCCTTCCTCGGTGCCTCCGTCGCGGGCTTCGCGCTGTTCGCCCTCTGGGAGACGAAGGTGAAGGAGCCGCTGATCCCGCTCGGGCTGTTCCGCTCGGTGGCGCTGTCCGCCGGTGTCGTGCTGATGGTCCTGATGGCCATCGCGTTCATGGGCGGCCTGTTCTTCGTGACGTTCTACCTCCAGAACGTCCACGACATGAGCCCCATCGACGCCGGCCTCCACCTCCTGCCGCTGACCGGCATGATGATCGTCGGCTCGCCGCTCGCGGGCGCCGTGATCACCAAGCTCGGCCCGCGCGTCCCGCTCGCGGGCGGCATGGCCCTCACCGCGATCGCCATGTACGGCATGTCCACGCTGGACACGCACACCGGCAGCGGCGTCATGTCGCTCTGGTTCGCCCTTCTCGGCCTCGGCCTCGCGCCGGTCATGGTCGGTGCCACGGAGGTCATCGTGGGCAACGCGCCGATGGAGCTGTCCGGCGTGGCCGGCGGTCTCCAGCAGGCCGCGATGCAGATCGGCGGCAGCCTCGGTACGGCCGTGCTGGGCGCCGTCATGGCCTCCAAGGTCGACAGCGACCTCGCCGGCAACTGGAAGTCCGCCGGACTTCCGCCGCTCACGGCGGCCCAGGAGGCCCAGGCCTCCGAGGCGGTCCAGGTCGGCGTGGCCCCGCTGGCCCCGGGCACTCCGGAGCAGATCGCCGTGAAGATCACGGACGTCGCACGCGACACCTTCATCTCGGGCATGAGCGCGGCGTCCCTGGTCGCCGCCGGTGTGGCCGTCGTCGCCGTCTTCGTCGCCTTCCTCACCAAGAAGGGCGAGAACGCGGAGGCGGGCGCCGGCGCCGCGCACATCTGACGCGACACGGCTCAACGGAGGGATCGCCGGGGCGAGTTCCCGCCTCGCCCGGAGTTCCCCTATCAGGGTGACAAGGCCGACGATCCCTCCCACCCGGCCCATGTCGCAGGTCACAGTGGGTCAAGCCCTCCGTACGACATGCTTCTCGGGCACATGCGTACGACGCCGGGGGCGGCCCGGGCTGCGGTGCGCTGCCGGAGGGGGGCAGCGCGCCGACGGCCCGAAAGCCGCAGGAATGAAGAGCGCACCGTGGGTACCCGTCGACTCGAACGCCGACTCAGGGAGTTGACGATGGCGGGTTTCGGACACGGTACGCGCAGGCACCCCCGCTCACGTGGCCGGACGTGGTCACGGACCGGGCCGGATCGCGCGACCCTGGGCATCATCGGGGCCATCTGTGCGGTCGCCGGCTTCTTCGTCCTGGGCATCATCCTCGGCCCGGTGGCGATCGCCTGCGGCTGGCTGGCCATGGGCCGCACATGGTCGGGAACCCGTCACGTCCCGGCCCTGATCGCCGTGGTCCTGGGCGCGATAGACACCCTGCTGGCCCTCATATGGCTGGCGGGGACGACCACCCCGGGCAACGGACTGTTCTGACGGGCGCGGCCCGCGGGCAGCCGCGCCGCCGGGCTGCGACCCGCCCGAGCCCAGCCGCTCGGGCGAGCCGCTAAGCCACCGGCTTGTCGCCGACCTTGTCCCCCGACAAGGCGGCGACCTCGGCCCTGAGCGCCCGGACCTCCTCCGTCAGCACCCGTATCGCCTCCGTCTGACGCCGCTCCTCCACGTCGTCCATCTCGAACCGCGCTATGAACCACGCGGCGATGTTCGCGGTCACCACACCCAGCAGGGCGATCCCCGACAGCATCAGCCCCACCGCGAGCATCCGCCCCAGCCCGGTCGTCGGCGCGTGATCCCCGTACCCCACGGTCGTCATGGTCGTGAAGGACCACCACACCGCGTCACCCAGCGTCTTGATGTTCCCGTCCGGTGAGTCCCGTTCCACCGACAGCACGGCCAGCGACCCGAACATCATCAGCCCGGTCACCGCCCCGCCGACGTACGTGGTGAGCCGTATCTGCGAGGCCATCCGCGCCCGCTGCCCCACCAGCAGCAGCGTCGACACCAGCCGCAGCAGACGCAGCGGCTGTATCAGCGGCAGCAGCACCGCGCACAGGTCCAGCCAGTGCGTCCGCATGAACTCCCAGCGCCTCTCGGCGATCAGCAGCCGCACGACGTAGTCCAGCGCGAACGCCCCCCACACCACCCACTCCACCGCGAGACACGCCGAGACCACGTCCTCGCTCGCGTCGGGCTCGACGATCGGCACGGCATAGGCCACGGCGAACGCCAGGGCCAGACCGAAGAGGGGACGCTGGGTGAGCCGTTCCCAACGCTGTTGTGCGGACGCTCGCTTCATGGCCCGCATCGTAGGAAATGTGAAGGGGTGGTGCGCCCGCGGGTCACCCACGGGCACACCACCCCATCGAGCCGTCGCCGCGAGGGCGCTACGCGTCGCCTCCCGCGGCCCCCGGGTCCGCCGCCGACACATCCAGCAGCTGGTAGCGGTCGATCGCCTGCTTCAGCGCCGAGCGGTCGACCTTGCCCTCCTTGGCCAGCTCGGTGAGCACCGCGACCACCACCGACTGCGCGTCGATGTGGAAGAACCGCCGCGCCGCCCCGCGGGTGTCCGCGAACCCGAACCCGTCCGCGCCCAGCGACTGGTACGTCCCCGGGACCCAGCGGGCGATCTGGTCCGGCACCGCCCGCATCCAGTCGGACACCGCCACGAACGGCCCCTCGGCCCCGGTCAGCTTCCGCGTCACGTACGGCACCCGCTGCTCCTCCTCCGGGTGCAGCAGGTTGTGCTCCTCGCACTCCACGGCCTCGCGCCGCAGCTCGTTCCAGGAGGTCGCCGACCAGACGTCGGCCTTGACGTTCCACTCCTCGGCGAGGATCTTCTGCGCCTCGACCGCCCACGGAACGGCGACACCGGACGCCATGATCTGCGCCGGGATCGACCCCGAGGTGCCCTCGCTGAAGCGGTAGACGCCCTTGAGGATGCCCTCGACGTCGACGCTCGTAGGCTCGGCCGGGTGCTGGATGGGCTCGTTGTAGACGGTGAGGTAGTAGAAGACGTCCTCGCCGTGCGGGTGCTCGGCGTCACCGCCGTACATCCGCCGCAGGCCGTCCTTGACGATGTGCGCGATCTCGTAGCCGAACGCCGGGTCGTACGCCACACACCCCGGGTTGGTCGAGGCGAGCAGCTGCGAGTGGCCGTCGGCGTGCTGGAGGCCCTCACCGGTCAGCGTCGTACGGCCGGCGGTCGCACCCAGCACGAAACCGCGCGCGAGCTGGTCCGACATCTGCCAGAACTGGTCGCCGGTGCGCTGGAAACCGAACATCGAGTAGAAGACGTACACCGGGATCAGCGGTTCGCCGTGCGTGGCGTAGGCCGAACCCGCCGCGATCAGCGAGGCCGTGCAGCCGGCCTCGGAGATGCCGTCGTGCAGCATCTGCCCCTGCGGCGACTCCTTGTAGGCGAGCAGCAGATCGCGGTCGACCGCCTCGTACTGCTGGCCGAGCGGGTTGTAGATCTTCGCGCTCGGGAAGAACGAGTCCATGCCGAACGTGCGGTACTCGTCCGGCGCGATCAGCACGAACCGCTTGCCGATTTCCTTGTCCCGCATGAGGTCCTTGAGCAGCCGTACGAACGCCATGGTGGTGGCGATCGACTGCTGACCGGAGCCCTTCTTCACGGTCGCGTACGTCTTGTCGTCGGGAAGCGCCAGCGGCTTCGACCGCACGACACGCGTCGGGACGTACCCGCCGAGCCCCTTGCGGCGGTCGTGCATGTACTGGATCTCCTCGGAGTCCCGCCCCGGGTGGTAGTACGGCGGGAGACCGCTCTCCAGGTCCTTGTCGGCGATCGGCAGGTGCAGCCGGTCGCGGAAGCGCTTGAGGTCGTCGACCGTCAGCTTCTTCATCTGGTGCGTGGCGTTGCGGCCCTCGAAGTTGGGGCCCAGCGTCCAGCCCTTGATCGTCTTGGCCAGGATCACGGTCGGCTGGCCCTTGTGGGCGCGGGCCGCCGAGTACGCGGCGTAGATCTTGCGGTGGTCGTGGCCGCCGCGGCCCAGGTGCAGGATCTGGTCGTCCGTCATGCCCTCGACCATCGCGCGCAGCCGCTGGTCGTCACCGAAGAAGTGGTCCCGGATGTAGGCGCCGGTCTCGGTGGCGTACGTCTGGAACTGGCCGTCCGGCGTGGTGTTCATCCGGTTGACCAGCACGCCGTCGCGGTCCTGCGCGAGCAGCGGGTCCCAGCTGCGGTCCCACACCAGCTTGATGACGTTCCAGCCGGCGCCCCGGAAGATCGACTCCAGCTCCTGGATGACCTTGCCGTTGCCGCGCACCGGGCCGTCCAGGCGCTGCAGGTTGCAGTTCACGACGAAGGTGAGGTTGTCCAGGCCCTCACGGGCGGCGATGGACAGCTGGCCGAGCGACTCCGGCTCGTCCATCTCGCCGTCGCCCAGGAACGCCCACACGTGCGACTTGGAGGTGTCCGCGATGCCGCGCGCCTCCATGTAGCGGTTCATCCGCGCCTGGTAGATCGCGCCGATCGGGCCGAGGCCCATGGACACGGTCGGGAACTCCCAGAAGTCCGGCATCAGCCGCGGGTGCGGGTAGGAGGACAGCCCGTACGGCGCCTTGGACTTCTCCTGGCGGAACGCGTCCAGGTTCTGCTCGTCGAGGCGGTCCAGCAGGAACGCGCGTGCGTAGATGCCCGGGGAGGCGTGGCCCTGGAAGAAGACCTGGTCGCCGCCGTCGCCCTCGTCCTTGCCGCGGAAGAAGTGGTTGAAGCCCACGTCGTAGAGCGAGGCGGAGGAGGCGAAGGTGGCGATGTGGCCGCCGACGCCGATACCCGGGCGCTGGGCCCTGGACACCATCACGGCCGCGTTCCACCGGGTCGCGTTGAGGATCTTGCGCTCGATCTCCTCGTTGCCCGGGAAGAACGGCTCGTCCTTGGTGGCGATCGTGTTGACGTAGTCCGTGCTGCGCATCTCGGGCACGGCCACGCGCTTCTCGCGGGCCCGCTCGATCAGCCGCAGCATCAGATAGCGGGCCCGCTCGCGGCCGCGCTCGTCCACGGCGGCGTCGAGGGAGTCGAGCCACTCCTGGGTTTCCTCGGGATCGAAGTCAGGAACCTGACTCGGAAGGCCGCCAATGATGATCGGGTTGCGATCGGATCCGGAAGCCACGCTGTTCCTTACCTGTCAGAGGGCTGTGTTTCTGGGGTTTCTGGGTGTCTCTACCGCTCCCCATCGTGTACCTCGGGGCGGCAAACGTCATCTCTACTGCGAGGTAACCGGCCCCTGATCAACGGCGGAGTACCCATGGATGGTTCCCAAACGTGCAAAGGGGGCAGATTGGTGTGGTGCGTGTCACCTTGAGACGATGATGGTGTGCGAGGAGTTGGGGTGACACGTTCAGGATCGTCACCGTTTCGGCGGTCTGAACGGCCGGGTACTTGCGCGATCCGCCCCGCCCGTGTGGACTACGGCCAATGCTTCGCGCACGCGCGTGGCTGAGTTATTCCCAAGACATGATCAGGAGGCAACCCGTGAGCGCGACCGCGGACCACGCGGAGGAGCGGACGAACCCTGCCGCAAGGCTGGGGTTCCAGCCCGAGCAGGTGGTCCAGGAGATCGGCTACGACGACGACGTAGACCAGGAACTCCGCGAGGCCATTGAGGAAGTCGTCGGCAGTGAGCTCGTGGACGAGGACTACGACGACGTCGCCGATGCCGTGGTGCTCTGGTTCCGCGACGAGGACGGCGACCTGACGGATGCGCTGGTGGATGCCACCACGTACATCGAAGAGGGTGGCTCGATCCTGCTGCTGACGCCGAAGACGGGCCGTGACGGCTACGTGGAGCCCAGCGACATCTCTGAAGCCGCGACCACGGCTGGTCTGTCGGCGTCCAAGAGTGTCAGCGTCGGCAAGGACTGGAGCGGCAGCCGTCTGGTGACGCCCAAGGCCGCCAAGGCCAAGAAGTAACCGGTGTGGCGGTGCCGGGCCGGGCGGAAACGCCCGGCCCGGCCTCCTGCACGGGCCCCGGGGGTCGCTGCATAGGGTGGACGCCACCCGAACAGCCCCACCGAAGGGACATCCACGACGATGGCGATCCAGGTCGGCGACAAGGCCCCCGACTTCGAGCTCAAGGACAACCACGGCGCCACCGTGAAGCTCTCCGACTTCCGCGGCTCCAAGAACGTGGTCCTGCTCTTCTACCCCTTCGCCTTCACCGGCGTGTGCACCGGTGAGCTGTGCGAGGTGCGCGACAACCTGCCGCGGTTCTCCGACCGCGACACCCAGGTGCTCGCCGTCTCCAACGACTCCATCCACACCCTGCGCGTCTTCGCCGAGCAGGAGGGCCTGGAGTACCCGCTGCTCAGCGACTTCTGGCCGCACGGCGAGGTCAGCCGCGCCTACGGTGTCTTCGCCGAGGACAAGGGCTGCGCGGTGCGCGGCACCTTCGTCATCGACAAGGAGGGCGTCGTGCGCTGGACGGTCGTCAACGCCCTGCCCGACGCCCGCGACCTGAACGAGTACGTCAAGGCGCTCGACACTCTCTGACCACTCAGGGACCCCCTGCCACCGACACCTGGGATTCTTCGGCGTCAAGGCCTGCGGGGCACGGGAACCCGTTACTAGGATCGACTCGTTGATCCGATATCACACGTACGGCGGGGCTCCCCGCCCCTGGACACCAATGGAGGACTCGTGGGAGTCAGCCTCAGCAAGGGCGGCAACGTATCACTGAGCAAGGAGGCCCCGGGCCTCACTGCGGTCATCGTCGGTCTGGGGTGGGACGTCCGCACCACGACCGGCACCGACTTCGACCTGGACGCCAGCGCGCTGCTGCTGAACAGCGCGGGCAAGGTCGCCAGCGACGCCAACTTCGTCTTCTTCAACAACCTCAAGAGCGCCGACGGCTCCGTCGAGCACACCGGTGACAACCTCACCGGTGAGGGCGAGGGCGACGACGAGCAGATCAAGGTCAACCTGGCGGGCGTCCCGGCCGACGTCGAGAAGATCGTCTTCCCGGTCTCGATCTACGACGCCGAGAACCGCCAGCAGTCCTTCGGGCAGGTGCGCAACGCGTTCATCCGCGTCGTGAACCAGGCCGGCGGTGCCGAGATCGCGCGCTACGACCTCAGCGAGGACGCGTCCACCGAGACCGCCATGGTCTTCGGCGAGCTGTACCGGCACGGGGCGGAGTGGAAGTTCCGCGCCATCGGCCAGGGCTACGCCTCGGGCCTGCGCGGTATCGCACAGGACTTCGGTGTGAACGTCTGATTCGAGCACACCACTGGCTGAGTCCGGCGCCGCACCGTTTGGGTGCGGCGCCGGATGCGCAGGACAACCGAAGAGACATCACGCGGGGAGGACCAGCATCATGGGCGTCACGCTCGCCAAGGGAGGCAATGTCTCCTTGTCCAAGGCCGCACCGAACCTCACTCAGGTGATGATCGGGCTCGGCTGGGACGCGCGCTCCACCACCGGAGCCCCCTTCGACCTCGACGCCAGCGCCCTGATGTGCAACGGCGGACGGGTACTGGGCGATGAGTGGTTCGTCTTCTACAACCAGCTCAAGAGCCCGGACGGCTCGGTGGAGCACACCGGGGACAACCTCACCGGCGAGGGCGACGGCGACGACGAGTCGCTCCTGGTCGACCTGTCCAAGGTGCCGGCCCACTGCGACAAGATCGTCTTCCCGGTCTCCATCCACATGGCCGACGAGCGGGGCCAGACCTTCGGTCAGGTCAGCAACGCCTTCATCCGGGTCGTGAACCAGGCCGACGGTCAGGAACTCGCGCGTTACGACCTCAGCGAGGACGCCTCCACCGAGACCGCCATGATCTTCGGCGAGGTCTACCGCCACCAGGGAGAATGGAAGTTCCGGGCGGTGGGCCAGGGGTACGCGTCGGGTCTCAGGGGCATCGCCCTAGACTTCGGAGTCAATGTTTCGTAAAACCGCGTACGGCGCAGGGGAGCCCCGTACACACAGGATTGGGTAGCCAGTGGTTCTGAAAACCTTCGGCTGGTCGTTCGCGGTCACCGCGCTCGGCCTCGTCGCAGCGGTCCTCTTCGGGGGGTGGACCGCCTTCGGCATCGTGGCGATCCTCTCCGTCCTCGAGATCTCGCTGTCCTTCGACAACGCGGTGGTCAACGCCGGAATCCTGAAGAAGATGAATGCCTTCTGGCAGAAGATCTTCCTCACCATCGGCATCCTGATCGCCGTCTTCGGTATGCGACTGGTCTTCCCCGTCGTGATCGTCGCCATCAGCGCCCAGCTGGGACCGATCGAGGCGGTCGACCTCGCGCTCAGCGACAAGGACCGTTACCAGGAGCTCGTCACCGACGCCCACCCGGCGATCGCCGCGTTCGGTGGCATGTTCCTGTTGATGATCTTCCTGGACTTCATCTTCGAGGACCGCGACATCAAGTGGCTCGGCTGGCTGGAGCGCCCGCTGGCCAAGCTCGGCAAGATCGACATGCTGTCGGTCTGCATCGCGCTGATCATCCTGCTGATCTCCGCGATGACCTTCGCGACCCATGCCCACCAGCACGGTGGTACGCACGTCGACAAGGCCGACACGGTCCTGCTCTCCGGTATCGCGGGTCTGATCACGTACATGATCGTGGGCGGTCTCTCCGGCTACTTCGAGGACAAGCTGGAAGAGGAGGAGGAGCGCGAGCACGAGGCCGAGGAAGAGGCCGAGCGCTCCGGCAAGCCCCGTTCGGCGGTCGCCCTGGCCGGCAAGGCCGCGTTCTTCATGTTCCTCTACCTGGAGGTCCTGGACGCGTCCTTCTCCTTCGACGGCGTGATCGGCGCCTTCGCCATCACCAACGACATCGTCCTGATGGCGCTGGGCCTCGGTATCGGCGCCATGTACGTCCGGTCCCTGACGGTGTACCTGGTGCGCCAGGGCACCCTCGACGACTACGTCTACCTGGAGCACGGCGCGCACTACGCGATCGGTGCGCTCGCCATGATCCTGCTCGTCACCATCCAGTACGAGATCAACGAGATCATCACCGGTCTGATCGGTGTGGTCCTGATCGGCGCCTCCTTCTGGTCCTCGGTGCGCCGCAACCGTGCGCTGGCGGCAGCGGAGGGAAAAGCGGACACCTCGGACGAGAAGACTGAGGTCTCGTCCGGGGTGTGACAGCCCTACGGGTGAGGAACGCTCTGTGCGGGGCGGCCGGGCCTCCGGCCGCCCCGCCGGTTTTTCCGAGTGAACGCAGGTCTACGTGGGACGTGGGGGCGCAATGGGCTTCTTGGACGGACTCTGGCGTGGCCGGGCGGCCGAATTCGACTCGGGCAGCGCATCGACGAACTCGATCGAGCTGACGAAGCGGCACGACCGGGTGTCGCTCACCAAGCAGGGCGCCGCCACCGGGCATCTGCGGATCAACCTGACCTGGCGGATGCGGACGTCGGACATCGGGGGATCGCAGCGGGAGAGCCTGCTGCGGCACCCGTTCAAGGCGCTCAAGCCGCCGGAGGTGCTCGGGCACAGCCAGAGCATGGTCAACGTCGACCTCGACCTCGGGTGTCTGTACGAGCTGACCGACGGGACGAAAGGGGTCGTCCAGCCGCTGGGCGGGTTCCTCGGGGACGTCAACGCGCCGCCGTACGTGAAGCTCAGCGGCGACGACCGGTTCGGGTCGGCGTCCGGGGAGACGATCTACGTCAACCTCGACCACCGGGAGAACATCAAGCGGCTGCTGGTCTTCGTCTACATCTACGACCAGACGCCGGCGTTCGACCGTACACACGCGATCGTCACGCTGTACCCGAGCAACGGGCCCCGGATCGAGATAGGCCTCGACGAGCGGCACCCACAGGCCCGGTCCTGTGCGGTCGTGATGATCGAGAACGTGAAGGACGAGGTGTGGGTGCGGCGCGAGGTGAAGTTCGTCTACGGGTTCCAGGCCGAGCTGGACCGGTTGTTCGGGTGGGGCTTGCAGTGGGGCCGGGGCTACAAGACCAAGGCGGAGAAGTAGCCGCCCGAGGCCGCGGCCCAGGCCCGGCGAACGACAGTGCCTAGCGGCCCACGAACTGCGGTCCCTGCGGAGGCAACCGGAACTCCGAGGCCGGCACGGCCGTGACCGGGGGCGGGTAGCCGTAGCCCGCCGGTGCCGTGGCCGGCTCGCCGGCCGGCTGGGGGTAGCCGTACGCCGGCTGGGTGGGCGGGGGCTGCTGGGGATAGCCGTACGACGGCTGCGGCGGGACCGTCGTCGTCGGTTGTTCCGGCGGCAGGGGCTGGGAGACCTCGGGCGCCGGCGTGGGTTCCTGCGCCGCCTCCGACTCGTCCACCGAGATACCGAAGTCCGTGGCCAGTCCCCTCAGGCCGTCCGAGTAGCCCTCGCCCAGCGCGCGGAACTTCCAGCCCTCACCACGGCGGTACAGCTCGCCGCAGATCAGGGCCGTCTCCCGGCCCGTCTCCGGCTTGATGTCGAAGTACGCCAGTGGATCACCGTCGGGGGACGCAGCGTCGTACAGCAGGATGCGTAGGTCCCGGACGCAGTCGAAGGCGACGCCGTCCGCCGAAGCGACCAGCAGAATCTGGCCGACGGCGGGCTCGACATTGGCCAGATCCGTCTGGATCGTGTCGGTGAGGCCCTCGGTGAGTCGCTTCTTGCCGAGCCGCCAGACCTTCCCGGAGGGGTGCCGGGGCTGGTTGTAGAAGACGAAGTCCTCGTCGGAACGCACACGACCGTCGGGGCCGAGGAGCAGCGCCGAGGCATCGACGTCCGGGACCCCCTGCCCGGGCGTCCAGCGCAGCACGGCGCGCACCGTCGTGACTTCTAGCGGGACGTTCGACCCTTTCAACATCGCGTGCGTCATGCCGTCATCCTGCCCTCTCCGTCCTGCTCACGACAACGCGGGGGTGCGACCGGCCGTGCGCGATCGTGTTCACTCGCGTTACCAGGAATTCATGCCCGGTGGGAACCCCCGACATGGGTACCTACGTACTATTACCGGCCACGTGTGAATCGGTCACAGTGGCCACGGAGCCACCACGGGGGAGTTCTATGCGTCATTTCGGGCACATCGCCCCGGAGGTGCGGCAGCGCCTGTTCCACCAGGAGCCGTGCGAGTTCTCCGCCGACTCCCCGGCCCGGCTGCTGTCCGCGGCCCTGGGCGCCACGCTCTACAGCCCGGCCACCCGGCCGCGGCTCGCCGACGACATCGTCAAACAGACCGGACGCGGCGTGGTCTCGATGGTGCTGTGCCTGGAGGACTCGATCGGCGACGAGGACGTGGCGGAGGGCGAGGAGAACCTCGTCCGCCAGTTCACCGACCTGGCGGGACGGCCGGGCACCGGCGACCTGCCCCTGCTCTTCGTCCGGGTCCGCACCCCCGAGCAGATCCCGGATCTCGTACGGCGGCTCGGGCCCACGGTGCGGCTGCTGTCCGGATTCGTACTGCCGAAGTTCACCGAAGAGCGCGGCATGCCCTTCCTGGAGGCCCTCGCCACCGCCGAGGCCGTCAGCGGGCGCCGCCTGTTCGCCATGCCCGTCCTGGAGTCGCCCCAGCTGCTCTACCGCGAGTCGCGCGTGGAGACCCTGGAGGGCATCTTCCGTGTCGTCGACAAGTACCGCGAGCGGGTCCTCGCGCTGCGACTGGGCGTGACGGACTTCTGCTCCTCCTACGGGCTGCGCCGGGCCCCGGACATGACCGCCTACGACGTCCAGATCGTCGCCTCCGTGATCGCCGACGTGGTGAACATGCTGGGCAGAGCCGACGGCACCGGATTCACGGTGACCGGGCCCGTGTGGGAGTACTTCCGGGTGCAGGAACGTATGTTCAAGCCGCAGCTGCGCCGCAGCCCGTTCCTGGAGGGCCAGGCCGAGGAACTGCGCGAGGCCCTCATCGAGCACTCCATGGACGGCCTGCTCCGCGAGATCACGCTCGACCACGCCAACGGCCTGCTCGGCAAGACCTGCATCCACCCCTCCCACGTCCTGCCCGTGCACGCGCTGTCCGTGGTCAGCCACGAGGAGTACAGCGACGCCAGGGACATCCTGCGGCCCGAGCGCGGCGGCGGGGGTGTACTTCGCTCGCAGTACACGAACAAGATGAACGAGGTGAAACCGCACCGCGCCTGGGCCGAGCGGACCCTGCTGCGCGCCGAGGTGTTCGGGGTCGCCAACGAGGACATCGGCTTCGTGGAGCTGCTCGCCGCCGGAATCCCGGCCTGAACCCGGCCGACCGGCCGCTCTATCCAAGGGACGCATGAACAACGCAGTGAACGACGGGGACTGGTCCGGCAGCTGGGTCGCCGAGCGGCTCGGAGTCCAGCTGGAGGGCGACGACGGGCTCAGGGACCTGCTGGGACTCGCCCTGCGCCGCAACCCCAAGCGGGCGCATCTGCTGGTCTCCAACGTGCTCGGCAAGCACGTACCGCAGGCGCCGTCCGTGGTGTACGACGCCGGCTTCGCCCTGGGCCGGCGGGTGCGGGACCTCCTGGGCGCCGACGAGGCCGCCAGGGCGGTCGTCCTCGGCTACGCGGAGACCGCCACCGGCCTCGGCCACTGCGTGGCCGACGGCATCGGGCTCGCCCCGTACCTGCACTCCACCCGCCGCCCCGTCACCGGCGTCGCCCGCGCGGGCGGCTTCGAGGAGTCCCACTCGCACGCCACGTCCCATCTGCTGCTGCCGGAGGATCCGGCCCTGCTGGCCGGTGCCGGGCCGCTGGTGCTGGTCGACGACGAGTTCTCCACCGGGAACACGGTGCTGAACACCGTCCGCGACCTTCATGCCCGGTACCCGCGGCAGCGGTACGTCGTGGTGGCGCTGGTGGACATGCGGTCGGCGGCGGACGCGGGGCGGCTGGAGGAGTTCGCCCGTGAGATCGGCGCCCGGGTGGACCTCGTGGCGGCCGCCGTGGGGACCGTACGGCTGCCGGAGGGGGTGCTTCACAAGGGGCGGGAGCTGGTGGCGCGGTACGAAGCCGGGACCGCCCCGGGCAGCGGCGGCGGCGCCGCCGCGTCCGGGGAAGCGACGGGCGCTCGCGCGCAGAGCCTCGAAGCCGACGCGCCCGACCACCACCCAGAGGTGCGGGGAACCGCGCTACCCACTCCCACCGGCCCGCAGCCGGCCGGCCACCGCACCCGCCCCCACCTCACCCGCGTGGACCTGCGCTGGCCCCCCGGCCTCCCCGACGGCGGTCGCCACGGCTTCACCCCCGCCCACCGGACGCGGCTGGAGAGCGCCCTGCCCGCCATGGCCGCGCGGCTCGCCGAGGCCCTGCCCGAAGGTGCCCGCCGTGTGCACGTTCTCGGCTTCGAAGAGCTGATGTACGCCCCCCTCAGGCTCGCCCGTGAGCTGGAGCGGATCACGGACGCCGAGATCCGCTACTCCACCACGACCCGCTCACCCGTCCTCGCCGTCGACGACCCCGGCTACGCGATACGCACCCGCCTCGTCTTCCCGGCCCACGACGACCCGGCCGACGGCCCCGGCGAGCGCTACGCCTACAACGTCGCCGGCGCCGGCTTCGACGCCGTCGTGGCCGTCGTCGACTCGACCGCCGACACCCCCCGACTGCACGCCCCCGACGGACTGCTGGCGCAGCTCGCCGCCCACACGGACCAGGTCCTGCTCGTGGTGGTGCCGTCGTACGTCCCCGGATCCCCGCACGTTCCCGAAAGGCACTCGATGCTGCCCGAGCCCCTCCGCGGCCCCGCCTTCTCCTCGTACGCCCCGGAGGAGGTCGGCTGGCTCCTCCAGGACCTCTCGGACGTGACCCTCGAGGCACCGACCGAGGAGCGCGAGGAGGCCATCCAGAGCGGCGGCGCGCACTACGCGGAGTCGCTGCCCGTGGAGTACCAGCCCAGCGAGCAGTACCAGGCGTTGTTCCACGCGGCGCTGGAGGAGTCGGCGGCCCGGCTGGCGCAGGCGGCCGGTGCCGTCACCGAGATCGTGCTGGCCGAGCGGTCGCCCCGCCCGGTGCTCGTCTCGCTCGCCCGCGCCGGCACCCCCGTCGGCATCCTCATGCGCCGCTGGGCCCAGTTCCGGCACGGGCTCGAACTGCCGCACTACGCCGTGTCGATCGTGCGTGGCCGGGGCATCGACGCCAACGCGCTGCGCCGGCTGGCCGCTCACCACGACCCGCGGGACGTCGTCTTCGTCGACGGCTGGACCGGCAAGGGCGCCATCACCCTGGAACTGGCCGCGGCGCTCCGCGAGTTCGAGGAGTCCGACGGCATCACCGGTTTCGACCCGGAGATCGCCGTACTCGCCGACCCGGGCTCGTGCGTGCGCACCTACGGCACCCGCGAGGACTACCTGATCCCGTCCGCGTGCCTCAACTCCACGGTCTCCGGCCTGATCTCCCGCACCGTCCTGCGCTCCGACCTGGTCGGTCCGCACGACTACCACGGCGCGAAGTTCTACCGTGAACTCGCCGGCTCCGACGTGTCCGTCGCCTTCCTGGACGCCGTGTCCGAGCGCTTCGCGGAGGTCGCGGACGCCGTCGACGCGCAGGTCAAGGAACTGCTGGCCGGCGACCGCACGCCGACCTGGGCGGGCTGGGCGGCCGTCGAGCGCATCAGTGAGGAGTACGGCATCCACGACGTGAACCTCGTCAAGCCGGGTGTCGGCGAGACCACCCGGGTGCTGCTGCGCCGGGTGCCGTGGAAGATCCTGGCGCGGGCCGGAGCCGGCGCCGACCTGGACCATGTCCGACTGCTCGCCGAGCAGAGAGGGGTACCGGTGGAGGAAGTGGCCGAACTGGCGTACACCTGCGTGGGGTTGATCCACCCCAAGTACACGCGGGGCGCGACGGGCGCCGACGGCAGGGCGGTGAACCTCTGATGCCGGTGCTGGTGGCGAGCGACCTCGACCGTACGCTGATCTACTCCTCCGCGGCCCTCGCGCTGACCATGCCGGACGCGCGGGCGCCGAGACTGCTGTGCGTGGAGGTGCACGAGAGCAAGCCGCTGTCGTACATGACCGAGACGGCGGCGCAGTTGCTGACCGACCTGGGCGACGCCGCGGTGTTCGTGCCGACGACGACCCGGACCCGCAAGCAGTACCAGCGCATCAACCTGCCGGGCCCCGCGCCGACGTACGCGATCTGCGCCAACGGCGGCCATCTGCTGGTGGACGGCGTCTCCGACCCGGACTGGCACGCACAGGTCACGGCCCGGCTGGCCGAGCGGTGCGCGCCGCTGGCGGAGGTGCAGGACCACCTGATGGCGACGGCGTCCCCGGCGTGGGTGCGCAAGCACCGGGTCGCCGAGGACCTCTTCGCCTACCTGGTCGTCGAGCGTGAGCTGCTGCCCGAGGAGTGGGTGAAGGAGCTCGCGGTGTGGGCGGAGAACCGCGGCTGGACGGTGTCGCTCCAGGGCCGCAAGATCTACGCCGTCCCGAAGCCCCTCACCAAGAGCGCCGCCGTGTACGAGGTCGCCCGGCGTACGGGTGCGGATCTGACGCTGGCGGCCGGTGACTCCCTGCTGGACGCCGACCTTCTCCTCGCCGCCGACCGGGGCTGGCGCCCGGGGCACGGCGAGCTGGCCGAGACCGACTTCACAGCCCCGGCGATCAGTGCGCTGCCGGAGCGGGGGGTGCTGGCGGGGGAGCGCATCTTGAGGGAGTTCCTGAAGGCAACCCGCACGGAAGCGCCCCGATAGGGTCGCGGGGAACTGCGCGACAAGCCACGGGGAACCCGCAGCCGCAAGACAACACCAGGCCCCGAGCTCCTAGGTCGTGTCCGCGAAGTCCCGCCTGCCCCGCGACGCCTGGCACGCACTCTCGCCGCACCGGGCGCACGCACCATACGCCGCGGGGCCCGCCCTCCGGGCGGACGACGGGACTTTGCGGACACGACCTAGGCGCAACACCCTCCACCACAACACCCGCCCCCGCCAGACTTCGGCGCGGGGGCGGGAGCCGAAGCCGTGCCGCCCACAGCCACCGTCGACAACAGCTTCACCGTGTCGTCATGTCCGGCCGGGCAACTCGCCGGCGCGGAGGACTCCGCCATCGGACGGTTCAGTTCGAACGTGTCGCCGCAGCTGCGGCAGCGGTACTCATAGCGAGGCATGCGCACAGATTAGCCCCGTCAGTGCGCGCCGCCCCGCTCCTCACGGATCTGCGCGACCACCCGGGCCACCGTCTGCCGCACCGCCTCCGTCTCGGTCAGGAAGTGCCAGTAGTCCGGGTGGCGGCCCTCCAGCGTGCCGATCGCCCGCTCCAGCCGTGCGACGGAGTCGTCCAGCGGACGGGCGTGCCGCGGATCGGGTGTGTTCCGCCCCGCCATGGCCAGCCGCTGGGCGTCCCGGATCGCGAACCGCGTCCGGTCGATCTCCTGCTGCGGGTCCTTCTGCACGGCGTTCAGCCGGCGCAGCCGGTCCCCGGCCGCGGACACCGACTCGTCGGTGCCGTTCAGCAGCGCCCGGACCGTCGACAGCAGTGCGGTGGCGTCCGGCCAGCGCTGGTCCTCGCGCGCGGCCCGCGCCTCCGTCAGCTTCAGCTCGGCCTGCCGTACGTTCTCCGCGGCCCGCTCCGGCACGCCCTGCAGGTCCTGCCAGCAGGCCGCCGTGAACCGCCGCCGCAGCTCGCTCAGCACCGGCTCGACCTGCTCGGCGCGGGTGGTGAGCGCCTGCGCGCGGGTACGCAGCGAGACCAGCCGGTGGTCGATCTCTGCGGCCCGCTCCGGCAGCTGCTCGGCCTCCGCCCGTACCGCCTCGGCCTCCCGCGCGACCCGTTCGGCCCGCTCCAGCGTCTGCGGCACACCGTGCTGTCCGGCGCCCTGGTTCAGCCTGGTCAGCTCCGGGGCGAGCGCGGCGAGACGGGCCGCGGGGCCGTCCGCCCGCAGCCCGGAGGCCCGTACGGCGTCCAGCGCGTTCGAGGCGGCGAGCAGGCCCTGCCGGGCGCGTTCCACGGCCGGTGCGAGGCGGGCCAGCTGGGTCTCGGCCTTGCCGAGCAGCGGCCCGAGTCCGTCCGTGAAGCGGTCCAGCTCCCGCTTGACGTTGCCGAGATCGTCCTTGGCCCTGGCCAGCTCGGTACGGGCGCGGGCGGCGGCCGACGCCTCCAGGTCGTCGCGGTCGAGGTCGTGGGCGTCGACGGCCTGGATGTACTGGTGGCTGACCTCGTCGATCCGCCGCCCGAGGGCCTCGAAGTCGCTGAGCGCGCGGCGCGCGGCAGGGGAGTCGTCGACGGCCGCGATCGTCTCGATCGAGATCCGCAGATCCCGCTGGGCCGTGTCCAACTCGTAGAACGCGGCGGCCGCCGCGTCCTTCGCGGCCTGCGCCTCGGCCCGCTGGCTCTCGGCCCGCCCGCCGAACCAGCGCCGGGTGCCGCCGCCGGCGAACGCGGCGGGCAGTGCCAGCGCGGCGACCACAGGCAGGGCGGCCAGGGTGAGTGCGTCCCGCAGGGCGAGCCGCGCGTCGCGGCGGAGGCGGCGTACGGCCCCTGAGGTGTCGTACGCCGGCTGCGGGCTGTGCTGTCCGGTGCGCCCGGCCCGTGCGGCGAACCGCAGGGGACCGCGCTGTGCGCGCGGCACTGACGGCGAGTTCGGCTGCTCAGGTGTCGCCGTCACATCCCTCTCCCGTGCTGTCATTCACCCTGCCCGGTAGTCATTCTCCCACCGGTACAGGACGAACACACGGGCCGGTCAGTTCGCCGTATCCACCGAAACCGCTCCGTCTCCGGTGTGGACGAAGACCACATGGCGGCTGGCGTCGCTGCGGGGCACGGACACGTCCACCGCGCCGTCGCCGCTCTCGGCCGTCACCTTGTACGTGGCCCGCGGCAGATCGATCGACACGGAGCCGTCGCCGGTGCGGGTCTCCACCAGGTCGGGCACGCGGCCGAGTTCGAGCGAGACCGAGCCGTCCCGGGTCTTCGCCCGCACCTGCCGCGAGGTGACGTCGAAGACGCGGAGGGAACCGTCGCCCGACTCCAGCCTCAGCGGGCCCTCGGCGTCGGAGACCCGCACCGAACCGTCCCCCGTCCTCAGGTCCAGCGGACCGGTGGAGTCGGTGACGTGCACGGAACCGTCCCCGGTACGCACGCTCAACGCGTCCCGGAACCCACGCGCCCGCACGCTGCCGTCCCCGTCCTCGACCCGCACGGTGATGCCGTGCGGAACCTCGATGCGGTGCTTGGCCGAACAGTTGGCGATCATGCCGGAGCACTTCTCCCGCAGCACCAGCCGGTCGTCCTTCATCTCCCAGGTCACCTCGGGATCCGAGCCGACCGCGACCGATCCCTGGAACCACCGGGTCACCTCGACCGTGCCGGCCTCGCTCCGGTCGGTGGCGACGATCTCCAGCGCCGAGTCGCCCGAGTCGACGGTCAGCGTCCGTCCCGCCAGGGCGAAGGACCGCTGCTCGGGGTCCTTGTCGTCCTCGGCGGAGGCTCCGCAGCCGGCCGCTGCGGCCACGAGCACGACGACGGCTCCGGCGACGGCGAGGGCGCGAGCGGTAACGGTACGGGCCATGGCGATCTCCCCCTGGGGCGTGCCCGTGACCGGCTCTCACGGCCCGGGACTTCGATGGTGCTTCCGACCGTACGGGCGCCCGTTCCGCCGCGGGATCCGGACCGCTCCCGGATCCTTGGTGGGGTAAACCCGACGCTGACCGGCGCCATGGGGGATACGGGTTTGCGGGACATGGCCCCGGGCAAGGTAGGCTGTCGACTCGTTCTCGGGTGCGTAGCTCAGGGGTAGAGCGCCTGCCTTACAAGCAGGATGTCGGCGGTTCGAAACCGTCCGCGCCCACAGCAGCTCAGGGCCCCCGCCGTTCGCGGCGGGGGCCCTGAGTGTTTCAGTCCTCTTCGTACGTTTCAGTCCTCTTCGTCCCGCGCCTCATGGGCGTGCTTGAGTTTCATGCGGGCGTCGACCCGCTCGGCCCCGGTGAGCTCCGACCAGTAGCGGTGGCCGCTGACGAAGATCGCGAGTTCGTGTTCGCGGCGGCGGAGCTTCTCGACCTCGGCCTGCTCGTCCTCCGTCCAGCCGGGAGAGGCGGGGCGTTCGATCTTGCGCCAGCCGTTGTCGTCGCTGAAGCCGTCCAGGGGCACGACCGACCAGGGAAGCCGCCTCAGCAGGGCCGACAGCTCGGCCCGGACCTGATGCAGCTCCTCCTGGCCGGCGAGGAGGTCACTCGGGTAGTCATAGGGCGTAGCCACGACCCAATGCTACGCCTGTTCGATTTTGGGTGGCGAGTTTCCCCGGGGGTTCACGCGAACGAGTGTGCGAGTGCCCGAGGGGGAGCGGTTGCCGGGGCAGACGCCCGGCCACCGCCGTCCGAACACCCCCGGGTCGTGTCCTAGGTCGTGTCCGCAAAGTCCCGCCTGCCCCGCGACGCCTGGCACGCACTCTCGCCGCACCGGGCGAAAGCCCACGTACAACCAGTA